>JALZFU010000085.1 GCA_030861385.1 Actinomycetota bacterium | reverse complement strand
GCGCAAATGCGCCCGGCGCTGCGCCCGTCTTCGACTCCGGCGGGCTGCTCGCGGGGTCGGCCGGCGTCGCCATGCGCCTAGGCGATGTACGCCTTCTTGACCATGACAGACGTCTGGTGCCCGAGCTGGACGCCGTGCACGTTCTTCTTCGCTACGTGGAGGCGGTTGATGAATGCCGGGATCGCCGTCCCGGCCTCGTTGGCGACGATCGTGAGCGCGTCCTGGTACGCCTGCTTCTGCTCTTCCTCGTCCGTCGTCGCGAGCCCCTTCGCGACCAGCGCGTCGAGCTCCTTGCTCTTCAGCTTCGACTCGTTCCACGGCGCGTTCGACGTGTACGTGATCGAGAGGGCCTCGTTCGGGTGGCGGCGAGTGTAGTAGGACGTGTACATCGGCTTCACGAGCCACACCTGATCCCAGAACGTGTCCGCCGGCCACTGCTTGATCTTGACGCGGATCCCCGCCGGCTCGACCACCTGCGCGTAGGCGACCGCGAGGTCGACCATCGCTCCGTACGCCTGCGAGGTGAAGAGCTCGACGTCGATGCCGTCCGGGTAGCCCGCGTCGGTGAGGAGTCGCTTCGCCTCCTCGATGTTCTGCTCGCGCACTCCGATCTCCTGGGGAAAGAAGGGATCGCTCGAGGGGACGGGGACGTCGCTCGTGGTCTCGCCGTACCCCTGGTACGCCGTCTGCACGACGCGATCGCGGTCGACCGCGATCTTCAGCGCCATCCGAACGCGCTCGTCGTCGAACGGCGGCTTCGTCGAGTCCATCGCGACGAGCAGGTACGTCGCGTTCTTGAACTCCATGAGCTGCACGTTCGGGTTGCCCTTGACGGTGGCAGCAGCGGAGAAGTCGATGTTGTCCGAGACGTGCGACTCGCCCGAGACGACGGACTGCACCTTCGTCGACTGCTCCGTGATGATGACGCCGCGCACGCCGTCGAGGTAGGGGACGCCCTTGTCCCAGTACTTCGGGTTCTTCTGGAGCTCCCAGCTTCGGGCGGGCGTGAACGCCTTGAGCATGAACGCGCCCGTTCCGATCCCCTTGCTGAAGTCCGTTGTTCCGTCCTGGACGAGCCGCGCCTGGCGGGCGGACAGGGTCAGCGGCATGAGCGAGTCGGCCCGCTTCAGCTTGAGGACGAGCGTCGCAGCGTCCGGCGTCTGGATCCCGTCCTTGTCGAGGCTCTGCGACAGGCGGTCGTAGATACCGCTTCCGAGCTTCTCGTTGAGCTGCCGCTGGATGGAGTAGGCCGCGTCCTTCGAGGTGAAGGGCTTCCCGTCGTGCCAGGTGACGCCCTGGCGGAGCCTGAACGTCCACTCGGTGACGTCCGAGTTCGCTTCCCATGACTCCGCGAGCACCGGGTGGACCTCGAAGTTGGCATCGGCGATGGTTAGCGCGTCGTAGAGGAGGTCGGTGTAGATGCCGTCGTTGACGTTCGTCTGGACGGCGGGATCCAGGTTCTCCTTCGGCCCGCCCGTATCGCTGATCGCAAGCTGGAGGACGCCGCCGCGCCGCGGCGTGCCCGCTTGCCCCTGCTCGCCCTCCTCGCCGCCGCCGCCGCCGCACGCCGCGAGCAGGCTTCCGCCGGAGAGAAAGATCACTCCCGCCGCCCCGCGGCGCAGGAGCTCCTCGCGGGTCAGCCCTTGCCCGCCGCGCTTCCGTTCGAAATACGTGCCTTCGTCTGCCATTTCCCCTCGCTCCTTCGTCGCTGGCTCCTGCCTACGACCCCCCGTTCGAGCTTCCCACGAGGTAGGCGCCGATCTCGCTCGCGGTTTCCTTGCACGCCTCCGCAAGCTGCGGAAGCCTCTGCGGCTCGAGCCGGTACGCCGGGCCGCAGACGTTCAACGCCGCCCGACACCGGTTCGAGCTGTCGAACACCGGTACCGCGACGCCGTTCAAGCCGTCCTCGTACTCCCCGATGGCGGTTGCGAACCCCATCTCTCGCACCCGCTCGATCTCGTCCGCGAGCGCGGCGCACCGGGTGATCGTGCGCTCCGTTCGCGGTTCGAGCGCTCCCTCGGGCAGTCCACCCTCGCCGAACGCGAGCATCACCTTGCCGTCCGACGTCGCGTGGATGCCGCTCGATTTCCCGACCCAGTTCCGGACGCCGACGACATGGCGGGAGTCGACTTGAGCGATCGTCGTCACGTCGTCGCCGTGCCGCACGTTCAGCGTCACGGTCTCGTCCGTCCGCTCGGCGAGCTCCGCCATCGGCTTGCGTGCGACCTCGGCGAGGTCCCGCCTGGGCACCGCGAGTACCGCGAGTCGCCCGACCTCCGGGCCGAGCCGAAGCGCGTCGCCGTCGCGGGTGAGGAACCCGCGAGCGCTGAGCGTCGACGCGAGCCTCGAGGCCGTGCTTCGGTGAACGCCGAGCCGCGAGGCGATGTCACTGACGGTGAGCGACTGCCGCTCGCCGGCGAACGCTTGCAGAGCCTGAAGCGCCCGATCCGCCGTCAGTAGCGTGTTGTTGCGCATACCGCAACGCGGCGATGATACCGCGCGCGCGAACCGGAAAAAAGATCCGCTTCCGTGCCGCGGTCATCGGCTTCGAGGCCCGTGGCGTCGGTCGCTCGCGGATGGCAGGCGATCGAGGAGCATACGGGCGTGCGCTCCGCTGCCAACGAACTCGTCCTCGCGAAGCCGCTTGCGCGCGGCCGACCGCTCGTCGGATACGCGCTCGTCGTCTCGGGAGCGCTTCTCGGCGGGATCAACGCGACGGTGGCCAAGGTGACGATCGTCTCGGGAGACGTGAGCGCCGTCCGCCTCGCGCAGTTTCGCGCCGTGACCGCGGCCGCGCTCCTGCTCGCCGCGCTCACGTGCGCCCGCCGGCGGACGATCGTACCCCCACGCCGGCAGCTCCCCTTCCTGGTCGCGTTCGGCGTGGTCGGACTGGCGCTCGCCCAAGCGTCGTACTTCCTGAGCATCGAGCGGCTGGAAATCGGGGTCGCCCTCCTGATCGTCAACGTCTCGATCGTGTTCGTCGCGACCTGGGGGCGCTTGGTCGGCTCTGAGCAAGCGGGGGCCCGGCTCTGGATCGCGATCGTGCTCGCGCTGGCCGGCCTCGCCCTCGTCGTCGAGGCGTGGCGGGCTGCCACGCTGGACGCGCTCGGCGTGACGGCCGCGCTCGTCGCGGCGCTCACCTACTCCACGTACATCCTCCTGGCCGATCGGAACGCCCGGCTCGGTGGGCACGCATCCGTCTTCGTCGCCTGGGGGTTCGCGTTCGCATCCGTCTTCTGGGCCGTCGCCCGGCCGTGGTGGACCTTTCCGTTCGAGCGTCTCGACGACCGGGTCTCGCTCCTGGGCCGCCTGGGCGAGCACACGGGTCCGGTCTGGCTCCTCCTCCTCTACGTCGTCCCGTTCGGCACGGTCGGGGTCTTCGTCCTCTACGCCGCGGCGCTCAGATACATCTCGCCGACGCACGTCATGCTCGTCGGGGTGCTCGAGCCCGTGTTCGCGACGGTGGTCGCGTTCGCATGGCTCGGGGAGACGCTCGCCCCTCCCCAGCTCGCCGGCGCCGTCCTCGTCGTCGCCGCGCTCTTGCTCGCGCAGAGCGCGCGTGCCCGCGCGCCCCGCGAGCCGGATCAACCGCAGAGGTGAACGAGCGCCTCGCGGAGCACGGCTGGGCGGTCGGTGAAGATTCCCGTCACGCCGAGGTCCGCGAGCTCGCGCATCCGAGCCGGATCGTTGACGGTGAAGACGGTCGTGGCGAGGCCGAGCGAGCGAGCTCGGGCGACGATCCGCGGGCGCACGGTTCCGTCGTCCACCCCGACGCCCCAGAAGCCGCTCGCGGCGGCCGGGTCGGGCCGCCGTCCGAGGTTGAGCACGGTGCGCAGATCGGGACGCCGACGGCGGATCTTCTCGACCGTTCGCACGCGGAACGAGAGCATGAGCACCGCTTCGGACGCGATCGCGTGCGCGGCGAGCGCGGCGAGCGTTCCCTCGGTCGCGCCCTCTTCTTTGATCTCGATCGCGAGCCCGATGCGACCGGCAAGCACGGCGAGGACCTCGTCGAGCGTATGGACGCTGGCGGGGCGCGGCCCACGAACCCGGTCGTGCGCGACGACGAGCTCGCCGTCACCGCTTCGTCTGACGTCGAACTCGATGTAGTCGGCGCCCTGGGCGATCGCGAGCTCGAACGCCGCGAGCGTGTTCTCGGGCGCCTCCCAGGATGCGCCGCGATGGGCGATGACGAGCGGTCTCACTCGCCCACGAAGCGCCTCACGAGCTCGACGTCGAGGCGCTCGGCGAGCTCGTCGGCGGCCGCGAGCCGCTCGGGCGCGAGCGTCCCGAGGAGAGCGACGCAGTGCATCCGAGCCGCCTTCGCCGCCGCGACGCCCGCCTCCGTATCCTCGAACACGACCACCCGCTCGGGCGCGAGGTCGCCGTCGAGAAGGGCGAGCGCGCGTTCGTAGCCCTCCGGATGCGGCTTTCCGCGCTCGATGTCGTCGGCCGACACGACCACCGAGAAGGCGTCAGCGATCCCGGCCGCTTCCAGCACGGGCTCGATCTCGATCCGGGCCGCGCCCGTCACGAGCGCCACCGGAACCCGCTCGGCGGCGTAGCGAACGGCCTCGCGCGCCGCGCGCCGAACGGTCGACCCGCCCGCGACCGCGTCCCGGTAGCGAGCGATCCGCTCGCCGACGACCTTCTCGACGTCGGGGTGGTCGCGGCCGAGCCACGTCCGCACGATCTCGGGATCGGAGAGGCCGGCGAGCCGGTGGAAGTACTCGTGAGAGGTGAGCGGCTTGCCGTACTCACCGAAGAGCTGCGAGAAGATCTCGGCGAGGACGAGCTCGTCGTCCGAGAGCGTGCCGTTGAAGTCGATCATGACGGCGCCGGCTCGCATGGCCGGAGACACTATCCGGCTCCATGCCAGCGTCCGCGATCGCCCTCGCGGTTGCCGCCGCGTTCCTCCATGCGTTCTGGAACCTGGTGGTCGCGCGCGCCCGCGACCCGGAAGCGGCGACCGCACTCGCGTTCGTGGTTGCGCTCGTCGCCTACGCTCCCGTCGCGGCCGCCACCTGGCGGATCGAGACGCGCGCGTTGCCCTACGTCGCGGCGACGAGCTGCCTCCACCTCTGTTACGCGTCCCTCCTCGCCGCCGCGTACCGGCGCGCCGAGCTCTCGGTCGTCTATCCGGTCTCGCGCGGGACGGCGCCCGTCCTCGTCCTCGTGGTCGGCGTGGCCGTCCTCGGCGCGGAGACGTCCCCGGGTCAGGTGCTCGGCGTCTGCCTCGTCGCCGCGGGGATCCTGCTCGTTCGCGGGATCCGGGAAGCGGCGCACCCGCGGGGAGTCGTCTTCGGGCTCGTCATCGGCGGCCTGATCGCCGCGTACACGCTGAACGACAGCTACGGCGTTCGGCACGCGGCGCCGTTTGCGTACCTCGAGATCGGGATGCTCGCTCCCGCGCTCGCGTACTCGGGCGCCCTCACTCGCCTCCGCGGCCTCGGTGCTCTCCGAGCGGAGCTCACGTGGGCCACCGTCGCGGCCGGCGTCGCGACGTTCGGCTCGTACGGCCTCGTCCTCGCCGCCCTCCAGTACGCCCCCGCGGCGTCGGTCGCCGCCATCCGCGAGGTCAGCATCGTCATCGCCGCCGCGCTCGCCGCGCTCGTCCTCGGCGAGAACGTGGGCGCCCTCCGTCTGCTCGGTGCCATCCTCGTCGTCGGCGGGGTCGCGTTCATCAGCATCTCGTGAGCGCGTAGGGTCTCTCCATGGCAGCCCCGCGCATGCAGGAAAGGGAGAGCGCGACGGGCGAGGCTCGAGAGGCGCTTCGGCAGCACCTGCGCGGACCGAGATACGAGATCTTTCCCGCCGACGGAATCGCGGACGAGCTCTCGGAGCTCGTTCCGCGCGAGGTCAAGGTCACCGTGACTGCTTCCCCCCGCCTCGGGATGGGTGCGACCCTGGAGCTCGCCGAGGAGATCTCGCGCCGCGGCTATCGGGTCGCGCCCCACCTGTCGGCGCGCCTCATCCGCGACTCACGCGAGCTCGAGGAGATCCTCGAGCGCCTGCGCGGGGCCGGCCTTGGGGACGCGTTCGTCGTCGCGGGCGACGCCAACGAGCCGGCCGGCGAGTTCACGGGGGCGTTCGATCTTCTCGCGGCGATGACGGAGCTCGGTCACGAGCTCGTCCACGTCGGGATCACCGGCTATCCCGAGAGCCATCCCTTCATCAGCGACGAGGCCACGATCCAAGCGATGTACGAGAAAGCCCCCCACGCGACGTACATCGTGAGCCAGGTCTGCTTCGAGCCTCGAACGATCGTCTCCTGGATCCGAGCCGTCCGCGAGCGGGGCGTCGACCTTCCGATCGACATCGGGATCCCCGGCGTCGCCGCGCGCACGAAGCTCCTGGGAATCGCGCGGCGGATCGGCGTCGGCGAGTCGATCGCCTTCCTCGCGAAGCGGCGCACCTGGGTTGTCCAGCTCCTGAAGCCGGCCGGCTACAGCCCCGACCACATCGTCGCGGGGGTGGCTCCGACGCTCTCGAACCCCGCAGCCGGCGTTGCCGGCTTCCACGTCTACACGTTCAACGAGCTCGGGCCGACGGAGCGGTGGCGACGCCGAATGCTCGCCCGCCTCGGGGAGACGTAGCGCCCGCCGAGCGAGCCGGCCGCGGGCGTGCGGCGGCAGATCGGGCAGTATGGTCCGCCCGTGGTTCGAATCGAGCCCGATCTCGTCGCCGAGGGGAAGCGGTTGGTCGCCCGGGCAGGCGAGACCGGCGTCCCGCTTCGCCTCCTCGGAGGCGTCGCGATTCGGCTGCGAGCGCCGAGCGAGCTTCCCGCTCCCTTCACGAGGAGATATGCGGATCTCGATTTCGCCACCGCAAAGGGCGCGTCCGGCAAGGCGCAGGTGTTCTTTCGAAACGAGGGATACGAGCCGCACAAGGCTTTCAACGCGCTGAACGGGAACGAGCGGCTTCTCTTCTTCGACACCGCCAACGACCGGCAAGTCGACGTCTTCGGCGGCCAGTTCGCGATGTCGCACCGGAACCCGCTCGGCTCGCGGCTCGAGCTCGAGCCGACCACGCTTCCCCTCGCGGAGCTTCTCCTGACGAAGCTTCAGATCGCCGAGCTGAACGAGAAGGACGTGCGCGACGCCCTCGCCATCCTGCACGGGCATCCGGTCGCAGAGGCCGACGGCGACGCGATCAACGCCGCCCACGTCGCGGGGCTCTGCCCCGCCGACTGGGGTCTCTGGCGAACGATGACGGGGAATCTCACGACCTGCCGCGACTGCGTCGATCGGTACGAGCTCCCGGATGCCGACCGGGAGAGGCTCCGGGCGCGGATCGGGGAGATCCTCGCGCGAATCCAGGACGAGCCGAAGTCTCGCGGCTGGAAGCTCCGCGCGCGGATCGGGGAGCGCAAGCGGTGGTACGAGCTCCCCGAGGAGGTCGCCGGGGGGCCGTGACGAAGACGCGCTAGCTTCCGGCGACGAGGGGCAGTATTTTTTCTTCCGCGGTGCGGCTGTTCTTCGCGACCGACATCCACGGCTCCGACGTCTGCTGGCGGAAGTTCCTGAACAGCGGCAAGCACTACGGGGCCGACGTGATCGTCCTCGGCGGAGACATGACCGGGAAAGCGCTCGTGCCGATCGTGCACGAAGGAGGCGACCGCTGGCGCGCGACGCTGCTCGAGAACCGCCACGAGATGACCGGCGACGAGGAGGTCGCGAGGTTCGAGGAGGCGGTTTCCCGCCGCGGTTACTACCCGTTTCGAACCACACCGGAGGAGCTCCGCGAGCTCCAAGACGACGAGGAGCGAGCGACGAAGCTCTTCCACGACCAGATGCTCGGGCGGATCGAGCAGTGGATGGCGCTCGCCGACGAGCGGCTCTCCGGCGGCGGGATCCGATGCTTCGTCTGTCCGGGTAATGACGATCAGTTCGAGGTCGACGAGATCGTCGCGGGCGCGAAGCAGATCGAGCTCGCCGAGGGCCGCGTCGTCGAGATCGACGGGTTCCAGATGGCCTCGACCGGGTGGTCGAACCCGACCCCGTGGAAGACGTACCGCGAGGAGGAGGAGCCGAAGCTCGGCGAGCGAATCGAGGCGGTCGTGTCCCAGGTCACCGCCGAGCCGGAGCGGACGATCTTCAGCCTCCACTGCCCGCCTTACGGCTCGGGGCTCGACGAGGCGCCGGAGCTCACCCCCGACATGCGCCTGAAGCACGCCGGCCGGGCGCCGGTTCCCGTCGGCTCGAAGGCGGTGCGCGAAGCCATCGAGCGCCACCAGCCCGCGCTGTCGCTCCACGGGCACATCCACGAGGCTCGCGGGAACGCGCGGATCGGCCGGACGCTCTGCATCAACCCGGGCAGCTCCTACGAACAGGGCGAGCTGCTCGGAGCCGTCGTCGACCTCGAAGGCGGCAAGAAGGTGAAGAGGTTCGTTCTGACGACCGGATAAGGAGGGACTAGTGGCGACTGCTGCTGGGGAAGCGGGGCGCTACGGCACCGAACCGCCGCTCTTCGCCCGCACGGCCACGGGGCTGGTTCGGGGCTGGGCGGTGCGCGACGCGTTCATCTACGCGTTCTTCTCGATCAACCTGATCACGCTCGGGCTGTTCATCTTCTCGTACGCCGTCTTCATACCGAACGGAAGCCTCCTGTGGGCGGTCGTGCTCTCGGGCGCGTACCTCCTCTTCCAGGTGATCACGTACGCGTCCCTGATCGCGGTGATGCCGCGGGCCGGTGGCGACTACGTGTGGATCAGCAGGATCCTCGGCGGCGGCGTCGGCTTCGTCCTCGCCGTCTGCGGCTGGTGGTTCATCCTCTGGCACTGGGTCCCGATCTACGCGAACATCCTGAACGTCGAGATCTTCGTCCCGCTCGGCCTCATCGTCGGAGCGGACGGCTGGGCGACGTTCTTCTCCGAGCCCAAGGGGCTCTTCACGGCGTCGATCATCACCGCCCTTCTCGCCTCGCTCGTCATCTCGCTCGGAATCCGAGCGTACGCGCGCGTCCAGAAGCTTTGCTTCTACGGGGGCATGGTCGGCCTCCTCTTCATGTTCGTCCTCCTGCTCGTCAACTCGAAGGCCGACTTCATCTCGGCCTTCAACTCCGAGGCGCAGGACGTCTTCGGTGCGCCCGGAGGCGCCTACCAGAAGACGAACGAGGTGGCGGCGGCTGGAACCGGCGCCGTCGGGGACATACCGGCCGTCAAGGGCCTGTTCCTCCTCATCCCCTTCATCCTCTTCTTCAACCTCTGGTCGAACTGGGGCGCGACGCTCTACGGCGAGGTCCGCGGCGCCTCCGACTTTCGGAACAACATCCGCGCGATGGGCGGCGCGCTCGTCGCGACGACGGTCCTCGCCGTGATCATGTTCCTGCTCTTCGCGAAGACGTTCGGCTGGGACTTCTACAACAACGCGAACAACGCCTACTGGGGTCAGCCGGCGCTCTACGACTACGTCAAGAACCCGCCGGTGACGTACTTCCCGTACCCCGGACTCCTCGCCGCGTTCCTGATGGACGGCGCCGTCTGGCAGTTCATCCTCGTCGGCCTCCTGTCCCTGTGGTTCTTCGGCTGGGTCGGAACCGTGTTCCTCTCTTCCACCCGGGTCGTCTTCGCGACGGCGTTCGATCGGATCCTCCCGGAGGCGGCGGCGAAGGTGAGCCGCAACGGGGTGCCGTGGGTCGCCCTCGTGCTGATGCTCGTCCCCTCGATCCCGATCGCATACTTCTACGCGTACAACGACGAGTTCTACAACTGGACGCTCGCCGCGACCGAGGTCATCGCGATCACGTTCGCCGGGTCGGCGATCGCGGCCGCGATCCTGCCCTGGCGGCGGCCGGACGTCTACAACGCTTCGCCGATCGCGCGCTACAACCTCGCCGGGATTCCGCTCATCACGGTGGCGGCGGTCGCGTTCCTCGTCATCCTCGGGTTCGCGATCTACGAATGGGTCACGAACTCGGTGTACGGAATCGACTGGAACACGGCCCGAAACGGCTTCTGGTACATGCTCTCGCTGTACGGCATCGCCTTGGCCATCTACCTCGTCTCACGCGTCTATCGCCGTCGCCAGGGACTCGACATGCGCATGGTGCACAGCGAGATACCCGCCGAGTAGCCGCAGGGACGATCAGGCAGAGGGATCGCCGGAGGCGCCGCGGAGCCGCGTGCGTCCGAACGGCGCCCAGAAGTCCTCGCCGCGCACGTAGCGGTCGCGGGCGTCGTCCGGCGGCAGGTAGTCC
>JALZFU010000055.1 GCA_030861385.1 Actinomycetota bacterium | reverse complement strand
CGAGCCCGTGAAGAACGAGCTGCTCGAGCGGCTGCCGCGAACGGTGCTCCTCGCCGCGGGCGCCGCCCTGATCTGGATCATCATGGGCGTCTCGATCGGGATCGTCTCCGCGATCAAGCGGCGGACGTGGGCGGACCGGCTCGCGATGGGCTTTGCGCTCTTCGGCATCTCCGCGCCCGTCTTCTGGCTCGGCCTGATGGCGCTCTTCATCTTCTGGCAGAAGCTCGGCATCGCGCCCGGCACCGGCTACGTCCCCTTCCGCGACAACCCGGCCCAGTGGTTCGGGCACCTGATCATGCCGTGGGTCGTGCTCGCGCTCCTCTACGCCGCGTTCTACGCCCGGATGACTCGCGGGAACCTGATCGACACGATGGGCGAGGACTACATCCGGACGGCGCGCGCGAAGGGGCTTCCCGAGCGGCGCGTCGTCTTCAAGCACGGCCTGCGCGCGAGCCTCACCCCGATCGCCACGATGTTCGGCATGGACGTCGCGCTCCTGATCGGCGGCGCGGTCATCACCGAGACGGTGTTCAACATCCAGGGCCTCGGGAACTGGGCCGTGAACGCGGCGTCGAGCGCGGATCTCCCGGCGATCATGGGGGTCGTCATCGTCGCCTCGTTCGCCGTCGCGATCATGAACCTCCTCGTGGACGTCCTCTACGCGTACCTCGACCCCCGGGTCCGGCTCTCGTGACGAACGGGAACCGGCAGGGCGAGGCGCTCCTCGAGGTCCGCGACCTGCACGTCCACTTCCCGACGCCGGACGGCGTCGTGAAGGCCGTCGACGGCGTCACCTTCTCCGTCCATCGGGGCGAGACGTTCGGCATCGTCGGCGAGTCGGGCTCGGGCAAGAGCGTGACGTGCCTCACCGCGCTCGGCCTCATCAACCGGAAGACGGCGCGGATCGAGGGCGAGGCGCTCTTCAAGGGGCGCGACCTCCTCACGATGTCCGGCGACGAGCTCCAGCACGTGCGCGGCAAGGAGCTCGCGATGATCTTCCAGGACCCGTTCGCGTCGCTCCACCCGATGTACCGCGTCGGCGACCAGCTCGTCGAGGCCGTCCTGATCCACGAGGACATCCAGAAGAAGGCGGCCCAGGAGCGCGTGATCGAGCTCCTCGCGGCGGTCGGCATCCCGAACCCGAAGGAGCGGTTCCGGGACTACCCGCACCAGTACTCGGGCGGAATGCGCCAGCGCGCCATGATCGCGATGGCGCTCACCCACAACCCGGACATCCTGATCGCCGACGAGCCGACGACGGCGCTCGACGTGACGGTGCAGGCGCAGATCCTCGAGCTGATCGAGCGCGTGAAGCAGGACTTCAACATCGGCGTCATCCTCATCACGCACGACCTGGGCGTCATCGCCGACGTCGCGCAGAAGATCCAGGTCATGTACGCGGGACGGGCGATGGAGCTCGGGGGGACGGACGACGTCTTCGATCGGCCCCTCCACCCGTACACGTGGGGGCTCCTCGAGTCGATTCCGCAGGTCTCGCAGAAGGGCTCGCGGCTGATCCCGATCGAGGGCTCGCCGCCGTCCCTGATCAACGTCCCGCCCGGGTGCCCCTTCCACCCGCGGTGCCCGCACCGCTTCGCGCCGTGCGACAAGGAGCGCCCGGCGTTCGAGGACCGGGGCGGAGGCCACCCCGATGCCTGCCACCTCACCCCCGACGAGAAGCGCCGGCTCTGGGAGGAGCGCGAGGCACGTCGGCTGGTCGCCGCATGAGCGTCGCCGAGGCACCGTCCGCTCGTCCCGACCGCCCGGTCGGGACACAGCCGCTCGTCCAGGTCGAGGACCTGACGAAGTACTTCCCGATCACGCGCGGGATCATCATCCAGCGCGAGGTCGCGCGCGTGCACGCGGTCGAGCACGTCTCGCTCGAGATCTTCCCTGGCGAGACGCTTGGGCTCGTGGGCGAGTCGGGTTCGGGGAAGTCGACGACGGCCCGGCTGATCACGAAGCTCATCGAGCCGACGGCGGGCCGCATCGTCTTCGACGGTCAGGACATCACGAAGCTGAACCGCCGGCGCATGCGCCCGCTCCGCCGCGAGATGCAGATCATCTTCCAGGACCCGTACTCGTCGCTGAACCCGCGGCAGACGGTCGGCCAGATCATCGGCGCCCCGAACGCGATCCAGCGGACCGAGCGCAACGTGAAGCGCCGCGTCCAGGAGCTGATGGACCGGGTCGGGCTGAACCCCGAGCACTACAACCGCTACCCGCACGAGTTCTCGGGCGGCCAGCGACAGCGCATCGGCGTCGCGCGCGCGCTCGCACTGAGCCCGCGCCTCATCATCTGCGACGAGCCCGTGTCGGCGCTCGACGTCTCGATTCAGGCGCAGATCCTGAACCTGCTCGAGGGCCTGCAGGACGACTTCAACCTGACGTTCCTCTTCATCTCGCACGACCTCGGCGTCGTTCGGCACATCTCCGACCGGATCGCGGTCATGTACCTCGGCCACGTCGTCGAGGTCTCCGACGCGAACGAGCTGTACGAGAACCCGAAGCACCCGTACAC
>JALZFU010000025.1 GCA_030861385.1 Actinomycetota bacterium | reverse complement strand
CCACTCGTCGGCGCCGCGCGGGAGCTCGTCGCGGGCGGCCATCCCGCTCGCCGAGCTGGGGCCCGAGCTGGCGCGAAGCGGGCGCTCGACCAACGTCGCCGTCCCGCTCGTCGCGACCGACGAGCTCCTCGGCCTCCTCCTCGCCGAGGGAACGTCCGAGATCGACCTCGCGCGCGCGGTCGCGAACCAGGCCGCCGTCGCGCTCAAGAAGATCGACCTGATCGAGCGCCTGACGGAGAAGAACCTGATCAAAGACTTCTTCGAGGAGCTCGCGGGCGGCCGCGCGCTCGGCGATCTCGAGAGCCGAGCCACGCGGCTCGGGTTCGACCTCGAAGCGCGCTACCTCGTCGTCGCGGCCTCACCGCCCGACGACGCGTTCGAGCGCTCGCTCTCAGGCCTCGCGGCAGGCTCCCTCTTCGACCGCCGGGACGAGCTCACGCGCGCGCTCCTGCGCGTACCGGGCGCCGGGCAAGCACGCCTGATCGAGACCGTCCGCGCGGTCGCAGCCGATCGCGGGGAGCGCGTGGCGGTCGGGATCTCGAACGTCTGCAAGGGCGTCGCAAGCTTCCCGGCCGGGTTCGACGAGGCCGAGCATGCCCTGCTCGGGCTCACGGTTCTCGGCGAGGGCGCCGGCGTGATGACCTACGACGAGCTCGGCCCGTACAAGTACCTGCTTCGGATGTCGCTCGACGGCGGCGTCCGCGACCCCCACCGGGAGGCGGTCGCGCGCCTCGCCGAGTACGACCGCCACCGCTCGACCGCGCTCCTTCGGACGCTCGAGGAGTTCCTCCGCCGCCGGGGGAACGTGAGCGCGACGGCCGAGGCGCTCTACGTCCATCCGAACACGCTCCGCCAGCGCCTCCGCCGCATCCTCGACCTCACCGGGATCGACCTGCGCCGCGACGACTGGCTGATGGTCGAGATAGCGGTGAAGCTCGTGAAGCTCGAGGACGCGCTGACAGCCGGGACGCCTCCCTCGAGGTGAAAGGCGTCGCGCTGACGAGGCGCGGCGGGAGGGAGCCCGGAGCGGAAGGGGCGCGTTCCGGCCGATAGGGCGCGCCGGGCGACACACCGCGGCGACGCGGCGTGTAGTCGGCGGCCATCGTCACGCCCGACCACGCCGTTTATCGTCCGCGGCGCACAACGGCAAGGGAGGAAGAGATGGCCACCAGGACGGCGGCGCCCAGCGTCGACGACATCCGCCGCGAGTCCGAGGAGCGCGGCATCCAGTTCTACTTCGCGCAGTTCGTCGACCTGTACGCAAGGCCAAGCGCAAAGCTCGTCCCGGCGCAGAACCTGGACGACCTCGTAACCGACGGCGCCGGATTCGCCGGCTTCGCCGCCGGCGAGATCGGCCAGCTTCCGAGCGACCCGGACATCGCCGCGATCCCGGACCTCGCGAGCTTCACGCCCGTGCCTTGGGAGCCGACCGTCGCTCGCTTCGCGTGCGACATCACCGTCGAGGGCGAGGAGTGGCCGTACGACCCGCGCACGATCCTCCGCCGGCAGCTCGACCGCGCGCGCGAGAAGGGGTTCGAACTCATGATGGGGCTCGAGCTCGAGTACTTCCTCGTCGAGCAGCTGGACGACGGCTCGATCCGACTTGCCGACCCGCTCGACACGCTCGAGAAGCCGTGCTACGACCTCAACGGCCTCACGCGCCACTACGAGTTCCTCACCACGGTCTCGCGCTACGTGAACGAGCTCGGCTGGGGGAACTACGCGAACGACCACGAGGACGCGAACGGTCAGTTCGAACAGAACTTCACGTACGCGGACGCGCTCACGAGCTGCGACCGAGCGATCTTCTTCCGCTACATGGTTCACCAGCTGGCCGAGCAGAAGGGTCGCCGGGACGGTCGTCGAATCCTGGCCACCTTCATGCCGAAGCCCTTCTCACACCTGACGGGGAACGGCTGCCACTTCCACATGTCGCTCTGGGAGGGCGACACGAACCTCTTCCTCGACGAAAACGACGCGCGCGGCCTCGGCCTCTCGGAGACGGCCTACCAGTTCATCGGCGGGCTCAAGAAGCACGCCCGCGCGTACAGCGCGATCACGGCGCCGATTGTGAACTCCTACAAGCGGCTGAAGCTCGGTGCGACGGCGAGCGGCGCCACCTGGTCGCCCGTCTGGATCTCGTACGGGTACAACAACCGCACCCAGATGCTCCGGATTCCAGGCCCCGGCCGGGTCGAGGACCGGACGATCGACGGAGCCTGCAACCCGTACCTGGCCGCGACGGCCGTGCTCGCGGCGGGTCTCGACGGGATCGAGTCGGGGCTCGACGCCGGCGAGCCCAACTCCGAAAACCTCTACGCCAAGTCGTACGACGAGCTCACGGCGCGTGGCCTCCACGCCCTCCCGCGCAACCTGTTGGAGGCGACCTACGACCTGGAGGGGGACGACGTCCTCCGCGAGGCACTCGGCCGAGGCCGTGACGAGGACTACGTCGACTACTTCGTCCGCGTCAAGCGCGAGGAGTGGAGCCGCTACCACGAGCAGGTGACCCCGTGGGAGGTCGCCGAGTACCTGACGCGCTTCTAGCGTCCTATGTAGGAATTCGACATACCGGCAAGGACGATTTCTCGCTTCCCTCCGGCAAGAAGCGGACAAACGGCGTGTAACTTGACCACATATGTGTGGCTGCGTCGGGATCTTCGCGAAATCGGCCGAGATCGAGGAGTCGCTGGGGGAGCACCTCGCCGCGATGCTGTCGCAGATGAGCGACCGCGGCCCCGACAGCGCCGGCGTCGCGATCTACCGCGACCCGGCGCCCCCCGGAGCCAGCAAGCTGACCCTCTTCTCGCCCGATCCGCTGTACGACTGGCACGGCCTCGCAGCCGATCTCGGGAACGTCTTCGCCGGCGCCTCGGAGCCGCGCGTGCGCGGAAGCCACGCGGTCCTCGAGGTCGAGGCCGAGGCGGCCGAGGCGGAGGCGTGGGTCGGAAGGGCGCGTCCGGAAGTCCGCGTCATGAGCGCGGGCCAGGCGATCGAGATCTACAAGGAGACCGGCCGGCCCGAGGAGTTCGTGCGGCAGTTTGCGCTCGGCGAGTTCCAGGGGACGCACGCGCTCGGGCACACGCGGATGGCGACGGAGAGCCGAGTCACGACCGAGGCGTCCCATCCGTTCTCGACCGGCCTCGACCTCTGCCTCGTCCACAACGGGTCGCTCTCGAACCACAACCGCCTGCGCGAGCGCCTGCGCCGGGAGGGGATCGAGTTTCAAACCGACAACGACACCGAGGTCGCGGCCGGCTACCTCGCGTGGCGCCTTCGGGAAGGTGAGTCACTCGAGCAGGCGCTCGAATCGTGCCTCGACGACCTCGACGGCTTCTACACCTTCCTGGTCGGCACGGTCGACGGCTTCGCAGTCCTCCGCGACCGGATCGCCTGCAAGCCGGCGGTGATCGCCGAGACGGACGACTGGGTTGCGATGGCATCCGAGTGGAGCGCGATCGCGACGCTCCCGGGGGCGGCGGACGCGCGCGAATGGGAGCCCGCGCCCGGCGTCGTCTATGCGTGGGAGCGGGCACGGGTGTGAGCGTCGCTCGCCTCCGGCTCCCTCCCGGGGGCGAAACCACGTTTCCCCGGTCGGCCCCCTCCTTGCCGCCGAGGGAACCTCCCGGTTCCCCCGGACGCCTTCCCCACGCTCCTAGGTCAGGGACCGGCTTGTGAGCGCGGCCGAGGCCGTCGAGACGGCGGTCGAGGTCGTCGATCTCGCCTCGACGCCGCTTCGCGAGCTGAACCAGCGCCTTCACGACCTCGCGGAGGAAGCGGCCGCCCCCCGTCTCTGGCGCGTCGTCAACCCGAACGGCGCGCACGCCGTCGCCTGTGGGATCGACGCCGAGATCGAGGTCGAGATCGAGGGCCATGTCGGCTACTACTGCGCGGGGATGAACAAGCGCGCGAGCGTGCGGGTGCACGGGAACGCCGGTCCCGGCCTCGCCGAGAACGTGATGTCGGGGACCGTGGTCGTGGACGGAAACGCGAGCCAGTCGGCCGCCGCGACGGGCAGGGGAGGCCTCGTCGTCGTCTACGGCGACGCGGCCGCACGCTGCGGAATCTCGATGAAGGGCGTCGACATCGTCGTCCGCGGCTCGATCGGGCACGTCGGCGGGTTCATGGCGCAGCGCGGCCGGCTCGTCGTGTGCGGCGACGCGGGCGAGGCACTCGGCGACTCGGTCTACGAGGCGCGGATCTACGTCCGCGGTGAGGTCGCGGGGCTCGGAGCCGACTGCGTGGAGAAGGAGCTTCGCGACGAGCACCTCGCGGAGCTTCGTGACCTGCTGGCGCGAGCGCGGCTCGACGTCGACGCGGGCGAGTTTCGCCGCTACGGCTCCGCCCGACGGCTGTACAACTTCCACGTCGACCATGCGGGCGAATACTGATGGCGACGCTCGACACGCACCACCCGTGGGAGCTCCGCGAGTCCTACCTCTTCCCGCGGCACGTGATCGCCGAGATCCAGCGCGCCGCCCGTGAGGGGATCTACGACATCCGCGGTTTCGGGGCGAAGCGCCGCCTCCCGCACTTCGACGACCTCCTCTTCCTCGGGGCGAGCGTCTCCCGCTACCCGCTCGAGGGCTACCGCGAGCGGTGCGACACGGACGTCGTGCTCGGCACCCGCTTCGCCAAGAGTCCGCTCCACTTGCGAATCCCCGTGACGATCGCCGGGATGAGCTTCGGCGCCCTCTCGGCTCCGGCGAAGGAGGCGCTCGGCCGCGGGGCAACGGAGGTCGGAACGTCGACGACGACGGGCGACGGGGGCATGACGCCCGAGGAGCGCGAGCACTCGGCCACGCTCGTCTACCAGCTCCTCCCCTCCCGCTACGGGATGAATCCGGACGACCTCCGCAAGGCGGACGCGGTCGAGGTGGTCGTCGGCCAGGGCGCGAAGCCGGGGGGCGGCGGAATGCTCCTCGGCCAAAAGATCTCGGACCGCGTCGCCGCGATGCGTGACCTGCCGCAGGGGATCGACCAGCGAAGCGCTTCGCGCCACCCCGACTGGACGGGTCCCGACGACCTCGAGATCAAGATCGGCGAGCTCCGCGAGATCACCGACTGGGAGAAGCCGATCTTCGTGAAGGTCGGGGCGACGCGGACGTACTACGACGTCCAGCTGGCGGTCAAGGCAGGCGCGGACGCGATCGTCGTCGACGGCATGCAGGGCGGTACGGCGGCCACCCAAGACGTCTTCATCGAGCACGTCGGGATCCCGACGCTCCCCGCCGTCCGGCTCGCGGTGGACGCGCTGCAGGAGCTCGACATGCACCGTAAGGTGCAGCTCATCGTGTCGGGCGGCATTCGAACCGGCGCCGATGTGGCGAAGGCGCTCGCCCTGGGCGCGGATGCTGTCTCGATCGGGACGGCCGCGCTCATCGCGATGGGCGACAACAGCCCCGAGTTCGACGACGAGTACCGGAAGATCGGAAGCGCATCGGGCTACTACGACGACTGGCAGGCGGGACGCGACCCGGTCGGAATCTCGACGCAGGACGACCGGCTGGCCGCGCGCTTCGACCCCGTCGTCGGCGGTAGGAGAATCGCGAACTACCTCCGGGTCCTGACGCTCGAAACGCAGACGCTCGCCCGGGCGTGCGGAAAATCTCACGTCCACAACCTCGAGCCCGAGGACCTCGTCGCGCTCACGATCGAGGCAGCGGCGATGGCGCGCGTCCCGCTCGCCGGGTCGGACTGGATCCCCGGCCGAAACGGAGCGCTCTAGTGTCGTTTCTCCTTCCGTGCCCGACCTGCGGGCCGCGCGACGTGAACGAGTTCGCCTACCAGGGCGAGGTCACGGTACGGCCGGCCGGCTCGCCATCGCTCCGCGAGCTCGCGTCCTACCTCTACTTTCGAAGGAACGTGGCCGGCGTGCAGCGCGAGTGGTGGTACCACCGGCTCGGCTGCCAGACGTGGTTTCAGGCCGAGCGCGACACGCGCACGAACGAGGTTCTCTTGACGGAGCTTCCGCGGCCGCTCGAGACCGAGGCGGCGCCGGGGCCCGAGGCGACGCCCGCCCTCGGAGACACGCCGACGTATTGAGGCTCGCGGCGCGCAGAGGGGAGCGGATCGACCGCGCCCGGGAGGTCCGCTTCAGCTTCGACGGCATCGCCGTCTCCGGCTACGAGGGCGACACGATCGGCTCGGCGCTCTACGCCGAGGGACAGCGCATCTTCTCGAGGAGCTTCAAGTACCACCGCCCGCGCGGCCTCCTCTGCTGCGGCGGCCACTGCCCGAACTGCCTGATGACGGTCGACGGCGCCCCTAACGTCCGCGTCTGCGTGGAGCCGCTCCGCGAGGGCGCACGCGTCTCGCCGCAGAACGTGCGCGGGTCGCTCGGGTACGACCTGATGGCGGTCACGGACAAAATCGGCGGACCGTTCACCCCGGTCGGCTTCTACTACCGAACGATGATCCGGCCCAGGCGCGCGTGGCCGCTCTTCGAGCGCTTCCTCCGGAGCGCCGCGGGCCTCGGCCGAGTCGACAAGCACGCGCGGCGAGCGCGGCGCTTCGACACCGAGAACCGCCGCGTCGACGCGATCGTGGTCGGCGGCGGCCGTGCGGGAATCCAGGCCGCGAGAGCCGCCGCCGCGCGCGGCGAGGAGGTCGTCCTCGTCGACGAGGGCCCCGAGCTCGACGAGAGCGGGAGCGCGGCCCTCGGCTTCGACGTTCTCGCCCCGGCGCGGGCGATCGGGATCTACGAGGGAAACCTCGTCCCGGTCGACGCCGGCTCCGTCCTCTACCGGATCCGGGCCGGGCGGATCGTCATCGCGACGGGTGCGCTCGAGCAGCCGCTCCTTTTCCCGGGCAACGACCTCGTCGGCGTCATGCTTCCCGGCGCCGTCCGGCGGCTCGTCCGGCTCTGGTCGGTGAAGCCGGGCGACCGGGCGGTCGTCGTCGCGGCCGACGAGCGCGGGCTCGACGTCGTCGAGACGCTCCGGGCAGCCGGCACGGAGGTCGCACGGGTCGTCGACCTCCGAGGCGAGCGCCCGCGTGAGATCGTCGCCCAGGGCCGTCGCGGCTACCTTCGCTCCGTCTCCCTCGACGGGCAAACGATCGACTGCGACCTCCTCGTCATGTCGGGCGGGCGCCAGCCCGCCTACTCCCTCCTCGCGCAGGCGGGTGCGCGAATCGAGTACGACCGCGAGCGCGGGATCTTCATCCCCGTCGAGCTCCCCGACGGCGTCGAGGCCGTCGGTGCCGTCACCGGCGAGGTCGGTGACGGAATGCCTCCCGCCGCGAGCTACAACGGTGCGGGGGCGCGCGGGAAGTGCTTCGCCTGCATCTGCGAGGACGTGACGGACAAGGACATGAAGCGCGCGATCGCCGAGGGTTTCGACTCGATCGAGCTCGCCAAGCGCTATACGACGGTGACCATGGGGCCGTGCCAGGGCAAGCTCTGCCACCTCCCGTCGATCCGCCTCTACGCGCGCGAGACGGAGAGCGGCGAGGGTGAGATCGGGACGACGACCGCCCGGCCTCCTTGGACGCCGGTGTCGCTCGGCGTCCTCGCCGGCCGCGGCCACGAGCCGGCGAAGCGCACGTCGATTCACCACGCCCACAAGGACCTCGGCGCGCGGATGATGTGGACGGGCGCGTGGCGCCGCCCGCACTCGTACGGCGACCCGGAAGGGGAGGCGAAGACCGTGCACGAGGCGGTCGGCTTGATCGACGTCTCGACGCTCGGAAAGCTCCTCGTGCGCGGCTCGGCGGCGGCGGAGTTCCTCGAGCGCCTCTACCCGAACCGGTTCGCCGACCTGAAGCCCGGTCGGATCCGATACGGCGTCCTCGGCACGGACGGCGGTCGGATCATGGACGACGGCACGATCGCCCGCCTGGCGGAGGAGACGTTCTACGTGACGACGACGTCGACCGGCGCCGACACGGTGATCGAGTGGTTCGAGTGGTGGAACGCGGTCTGGGGCCTCGACGTCGCGGTGACGAACGTCACGGGGGCGCTCGCGGCCGAGAACGTCGCCGGCCCCGGCTCGCGCGAGCTCCTCGCCGGCCTCACGGACTGCGACGTCTCGAACGAGGGGATCTCGTACCTCGACGCGGTGCAGGCGCGCGTCGCCGACGTGCCGTGCCTGATCCTCCGGATCGGCTTCGTCGGCGAGCTCGGCTACGAGC
>JALZFU010000024.1 GCA_030861385.1 Actinomycetota bacterium | reverse complement strand
ATCTCGACGCTCTCGTTTCTCGGCGTCGGGATCCAGCCGCCTTCTCCCGACTGGGGGCTCATGATCTCAGAGGAGTACTCGATGGTCATCAACGGCTACTGGTGGCCCGTCCTCTTCCCGTCGCTCGCGATTGCGAGCCTCGTGGTGGCGGCGAACCTCATAGCGGACGCGCTCCAGTCGGTTCTCCAGCGATGAGCGCCTTGCCCGAGACGAGCGAGCCGGCCGCCCTCGCGGTCGAGGACCTCCACGTCGCGTACACGGTGCTCGGTGAGCTGCGCGCCGTCCTTCGTGGCGTCTCGTTCTCGATCGCGCCCGGCGAGTCGTACGGCCTCGTCGGTGAATCGGGCTGCGGGAAGTCGACGACGGCGTATGCGGCTCTTCGCTACCTCCCGCTGAACGGCCGGATAACGGCCGGGCGCGTCCTCATCGACGGAACGGACGTCCGAGGTCTCTCCAGGCGCGAGCTCCAGCGGCTCCGGGCGACGCGGGTCTCGATGGTCTACCAGGACGCGGCCGCAGCGCTCAACCCGACGATGAAGATCGGTCCCCAGATCGAGGAAGCGTTCGCCGTCCTCGGGCTCGACAACCCGCGACGGCGCGCTCTCGAGGCGCTGGAGCAGGTTCGAATCGCCGACCCGCTTCGGGTGCTCGAGCGCTACCCGCACCAGCTTTCCGGCGGCATGCAGCAGCGGATCGTGATCGCGATGGCGCTCGCGTGCGACCCGCGGCTGCTCGTCCTCGACGAGCCGACGAGCAGCCTCGACGCCACCGTCGAGGCCGAGATCCTCGACCTCATCCAGGTTCTGCGGACGGAGACGGGCGCCGCGCTCCTGCTCATCGCGCACAACCTGGGCACGATCCGGCGGATGTGCGACCGGGTCGGCGTCATGTACGCGGGGAAGATCGTCGAGGAGGGGCCGGCCGCTGACGTCTTCGAAGACCCCCGCCACCCCTACACGGTCGGCCTCCTCCGGTGCCTGCCGCGTCGCGGCATGCGGAAGGAAGATCGCCGGCTCGAGACCATCCCCGGCTTCCTTCCTCAGATCGGCGAGCCGCTTCCCGCCTGCGTATTCGTCGACCGGTGCCCGCTCGCGACCGAGATCTGCCGCACCGACCCGCCGCCGCCCTACGCCGTCGGGCCCGGCCGTGTTACCCGGTGTCACCACTACGATCGGATCGAGGACATTCCACCGCCGGCCGAAGGGGTCCCGAGCCCGCGCGTCGCGGAGACGTCGGCTCCCGTCCTCCAGCTCGCCGGGATCTCGAAGACGTTCAGGCAGTTCGGGCAGGCGATCCACGCGCTCGCCGACGTCGAGCTCGACCTGCGTGCCGGAGAGACGCTCGGGCTCGTCGGCGAGTCGGGGTCGGGCAAGACCACGCTCGCGAGGGTCGTCCTCGGCATCCACCCGCCCGACGAGGGGGGCGTCGTCCGTCTGGACGGCGAGGAGCTCGCCCCTCGCGTCGGCAGTCGCGGCGCCGAGGCGAAGCGGGCGATCCAGATCATCTTCCAGAACCCCGACTCGGCGCTCAACCGAAGTCACACCGTCCGCTACATCCTCATCAGGTCCCTGACCAAGCTCGCCCGGTTGACCGGGGGCGCGGCCGAGCAGAAGCTGAACGCCCTCGGGGAGCACGTTCGGCTGACGCCGCGGCACTTCGAGATGAAGCCGCGCCAGCTCTCCGGCGGGCTCAAGCAGCGGGTCGCGATCGCCCGTGCGTTCGCCGGCGATCCCCGGATCGTCGTCTGCGACGAGCCCACGAGCGCGCTCGACGTCTCGGTGCAGGCGGCGATCCTCAACTTGCTCGCCGACCTGCAGAGAGACGAGGGCTCGAGCTACATCTTCATCTCGCACGACCTGAACGTCGTCCGCTACCTGTCCGACCGGATCGCCGTCCTCTACCTCGGGCGCCTGATGGAGGTCGGGCCCGCGGAGACGGTCTTCAACCCGCCGCACCACCCGTACACGGAAGCGCTCCTGTCGGCGGTTCCGACCTTCGAGGGAGAGCCGCCCGCGCGGATCCGGCTGGAAGGCGAGATCCCGAGCGCCGCCTCGCCTCCGAGCGGCTGCGTCTTCCACACCCGGTGTCCGCGGCGGACGCCCGGCCTCTGTGACGTCGAGGAGCCGCCGCTTCGCGAAGTCGAGCCCGGCCATCTCCTCCGC
>JALZFU010000002.1 GCA_030861385.1 Actinomycetota bacterium | reverse complement strand
GCTCGAGCCTCGTCCCCGCCGAGCTCGGCGATGCGGAGTCGCTTCGCGTCGGCCAGCTCGTCGTCGCGATCGGAAACCCGCACGGGTTCGCCGGCTCGGTCACCGCGGGCGTCGTCTCGGCGCTCGGGCGCTCGCTCCCCGCGCGGACGCGGGGCTCCTACCGCGTGATCGACAGCGTGATCCAGACGGACGCCGCGCTGAACCCGGGGAGCTCGGGCGGGGCGCTCGTCGATAGTCGTCGCTCCGTGGTCGGGATCAACACGGCGGTCGCCGGCGTCGGGCTGGGGCTGGCGGTGCCCGTGAACACGGCGACGCGGAAGGTGATCGCCGCGCTCATGAGCGACGGGCGCGTCCGACGCGCGTACCTCGGGATCGCGGGCGGCGCGCGGCCGGTGCCGCCACGTCACCGGGGCGACGCGGCCCTCTCGACGTGCATCGAGGTCGTCGAGGTCGTCGACGGGAGCCCGGCCGCGCGTGCGGGACTTCGCGCCGAGGATCTCATCGTCGCCGTCGCCGGAACGCCGGTCGGACGGGTCGACGACCTCCAGCGACTGATGGTCGCCGAGCTGATCGGCGCCCCGGTTCCGGTGACGCTGATCAGGAGCGGGCGTCGCCTCGAGGTCGAGCTCGTCCCCGACGAGCTGGAGACCTGACGCTAGGGGCGGGCCGCTCCCGCCGGGCGCGCCCACCGCCGAAGGGCGTCGACGATCACCTTGACGCGCCGACCCTCGTCGGTCAGCCGGTACTCGACGCGCGGGGGGCGCGAGGCGATCACGTCTCGCCGCAGCACGCCCGCCGCCTCGAGCTCGGAGAGCCGGGCGGCGAGCGTTCGCGGCGGGATGTCTCCGAGCACCTGACGGAACTCGTTGAAGCGAACGGCGCCGCCGTGTGCGGCGTAGAGGATCTGGAGGAGCCAGCGGCGCTCGAGGAGGTCCGCGGCGCGGCGGATCTCCTCAGGAACCGGCTTGCACCTCCGACAGCGCACTGCTCGCGATCGTTACGCCGCGATCCGCTCCACGGCGGGAGCCGGCTCGAGAGCGAGCTCGAGCACCTCACGGAGCGTCATGACGGGATGGAACGTCATCTCGTCGCGGACGTGCGCCGGCACGTCGTCGAGATCGGCGCGGTTTCGCTCGGGGAGGATGACGTCCGTGAGCCCCGCCGCGTGCGCGGCCAGCACCTTCTGCTTCAAGCCGCCGATCGGAAGCACGCGCCCCTGGAGCGTGACCTCGCCCGTCATGCCGACCGTGTGTCTCACCGGACGGCCCGAGAGGAGGGAGGCGAGCGCCGTCGTCATCGTGACGCCCGCGCTCGGCCCGTCTTTCGGGATAGCCCCCGCAGGCACGTGGACGTGGAACGAGGTGCCGTCGAAGGCGCGGTCGTCGATCCCGAGCTCGTCGGCATGGCTGCGGACGTACGAGAGCGCGATCCGGGCCGACTCCTTCATCACGTCTCCGAGTTGGCCGGTGAGGAGGAGCTGCTCGTCCTTGCCGGCCATCGCGGTCGCCTCGACGAAGAGGACGTCTCCGCCGGTTCCCGTGACCGCGAGACCCGTCGCGACGCCCGGGACGGCCGTTCGCTCAGCGGCCTCCTGGAAGAACTTCTGGCGCCCGAGCGCGTCGCGGACGAGCTCGGGATCGACGACGACGGGCGGCTCCGCCGTCCCCGAGGCGATTCGCGTGGCCGTCTTGCGAAGGAGCGTCCCGAGCTCGCGTTCGAGCTGGCGGACGCCGGCCTCGCGCGTGTAGTCGCTGACGACGAGCTGGAGGAGCTCGTCCGAGATCTCGACCTCGTCCTCGAGTAGGCCGTTGCGCTCGCGCTGCCGCGGCCAGAGGTAGCCCCGCGCGATCGCCACCTTTTCGTCGACCGTGTAGCCGTCGAAGCGTATTACCTCCATGCGGTCGAGGAGGGGAGCCGGAATCGTGTCGGCGATGTTCCCGGTCGCGATGAAGACGATCTCGGAGAGGTCGAGCTCGACGTCGAGGTAGTGGTCGCGGAACGAGTGGTTCTGCGCAGGATCGAGCACCTCGAGCAGGGCGGCGGAGGGGTCGCCGCGCCAGTCGGCGCCGACCTTGTCGACCTCGTCGAGCATGATCACGGGGTTCATCGTCCCGGCATCGCGAAGGGCGCGGACGAGACGACCGGGCATGGCGCCGATGTACGTCCGCCGATGGCCGCGGATCTCGGCTTCGTCGCGCACGCCGCCGAGCGACATGCGAACGAACTCGCGACCGAGCGCCCGTGCGATCGACTCCCCGATGGACGTCTTGCCCGTCCCGGGTGGCCCGATGAGCGTCAGGATGGCGCCCGAGCGGCGGTCCTCCTTGATCCCGCGCTCCTCCCGCAGCTTCCGGACGGCCAGGTACTCGACGATCCGGTCCTTGACGTCCTCCAGGCCGTAGTGGTCGGCGTCGAGGACCTCTCGCGCGTGTGCAGGGTCGAGCCGCTCCTCCGAGCGCTTTGCCCACGGGACGGCGCAGAGCCAGTCGAGGTACGTCCGAATAACCGAGGCCTCCGCGCTTTGCTCGCCGATCGCCTCGAGGCGCTTGAGCTCCCGCTCGGCCTGCGCTCGCACCGCCTCGGGCATCCCGGCCTCGTCGATCTTCGTCCGGTACTCGTCGATGACCGAGCCCTCGTCCTCTCCGAGCTCCTTCCGAATCGACTCCATCTGGCGGCGCAGGACGTACTCGCGCTGTTGCTTCGCGACGCCCGACTCGACGTCTTCGCGGATCGCCCGGCGCACCTGCAGCTCGGCGAGCCGCTCGCGCTGCAGCTCGAGGGCGCGCTCGAGGCGGTCGCGGAGGTCGACTGCCGCGAGCACTGCCAGCTTCTGCTCAAACGTGAAGTCCGGTGCGTAGCCGACCGTGTCCGCGAGCGCGCCCGGCTCGGTGATCGAGCGGACGAACGCGGCGATCCGCCCGTCGTCGCCGCGGAGCTCGAGGATCTCCTCGACGATCGCGCGGTACTCGCGCTCGAGCTCGCGGATTCGCCCGTCGACCGGCTGGTCGTCGTCGGGCCGCTCGTCGACCTCGACCCGCAGCCGCCCGCGGCTGTCCGTGTGGGCGGCGCCCGCGATCCCTCGGTGAAGTCCCGAGAGTGCGACCGCCCGCGCGCCGCCCGGCAGCCGGACCTGGTCGCGGACCTCGGCGACGGTTCCGACGCCCGCGAACTCGTTACCGTGACGCGGGACCAGGAACACGCGGTCTTCGTCGCCGACGTCCACCGTCAGTGTCACGTCCATGTTCGGGAAGACGACGACGTCTTCGAGGGGTACGAGCAGAAGGGTGCTCACGTGTGGTTCACTCTCCTATCCTGCATCTCGGTAGGTAGTAACTATAACATTTGAACCACGTATGGCATTCCGATCGGCAGTGAGTGACGAGCGCCCCGAGCGCTCGGCGGAGCGCGAAGCTCGCCGAGTGAACCTCTCGCGGGTGGCGAGCCTCTTCCGCCCGTACCGGCTTCGCCTCGCGACCGTCATGGCGCTGATCCTCGTCTCGGCCGCACTCGGGATCGTCTCGCCCTTCCTCCTTCGCGCCGTCCTCGACGACGCGCTGCCCGACCGAGACGGCGCGCTTCTGAACGCGCTCGTCGGCGGGATGATCGCAATCGCCGTCGCGACCGGCGTGCTCGGAGTCGTGCAGACGCTCGTCTCGAACCAGGTCGGCCAGCGCGTCATGCACGATCTCCGCTCGGCCGTCTACCGCCACCTCCAACGGCTCTCGCTCGCGTTCTTCACCCGAACGCGGACGGGCGAGGTGCAGTCGCGGATCGCGAACGACATCGGAGGCGTCCAGAACGTGGTGACGACGACGGCGACCTCGATCGTCTCGAACGTGACGACGGTTCTCGCGACCGTCGTCGCCATGTTCCTCCTCGACTGGCGGCTCTCCGTCTTCGCGCTCGGCCTGCTGCCGCTCTTCGTCCTCCTCTCCCGCCGCGTCGGCGCCGAGCGGCGCCGGATCACGACGTCGCGACAAGAGACGATGGCCGACATGGCGACGCTCGTGCAAGAGTCGCTTTCCGTCTCGGGCGTCCTTCTCGGAAAGACGATGGGACGCTCGGCGCAGCTCGCCGACCGCTTCCAGGACGAGTCGCTGCGCCTGGCCGAGCTCGAGGTGCGCCAGCGGATGGCGGGCCGCTGGGTGATGGCCTCGATCCAGATGACGTTTGCGATCATGCCGGCCGCCGTCTACTGGTTCGCGGGCCAACCGTTCGTCGGCGCATCGATCTCGATCGGGACGCTGGTTGCGTTCACAACCCTGCAGACCCGGCTTTTCTGGCCGATCGGCTCGCTCCTGAACGTCGGCATCGACGTCCAGACCTCCCTCGCCCTCTTCGACCGGATCTTCGAGTACCTCGACCTCCCCGTCGACCTCGACGAGCGCGCCTCGGCGAGGAACCTGTCCCGCGTGCGCGGCGACATCGCGTTCGAGGGAGTCTGGTTCCGCTACGGCGAGGACTGGATCCTTCGCGACGTCACGTTCGACGCTCCGGCGGGAACGACGACCGCGATCGTCGGCGAGACGGGGTCGGGGAAGACGACGCTCGGCTACCTCGTCGCGCGCCTCTACGACGTCGAGCGAGGGCGGGTGGCCCTCGACGGCGTCGACGTGCGCGACGTCAGCTTCGCCTCCCTCGCCGAGGCAGTGGGCGTCGTCGCCCAGGAGACGTACCTCTTCCACGCATCCGTCCGGGAGAACCTCCGCTTCGCGAAGCCGGACGCGACGGACGCCGAGATCGAGGACGCCGCTCGGGCGGCTCACGTCCATGACGTGATCGCCGCGCTCCCGGATGGGTACGAGACGCTCGTCGGCGAGCGCGGCTACCGCTTCTCGGGCGGCGAGAAGCAACGAATCGCGATCGCGCGGACGATCCTGCGAAACCCGCCGATCCTCGTCCTCGACGAGGCGACGAGCGCGCTCGACGCCGAGAGCGAGCACCTCGTGAAGGAGGCGCTCGAGCGGCTCCGGGAGGGGCGGACGACGTTGATCATCGCGCACCGGCTCTCGACGGTGAAGGGGGCCGAC
>JALZFU010000460.1 GCA_030861385.1 Actinomycetota bacterium | reverse complement strand
CTCGCGTGGGCGCGCGGGACCGGCGAATTCGGGGCGACGATCATGTTCGCGGGGAGCTTCCAGGGCGAGACGCAGACCCTGCCGCTCGCGATCTACGCCCAGCTCGACAGCGACCGGACCGTGGCGGTCGCGATCGGGGCACTCCTCGTCCTCACGAGCGTCACGGTGCTCCTCTCGGTGAAGCTCTTGCCGTCGTGGACGCGCTTCGCGTCAGCCTCGCTCATCCCCTCCGCTCGTACCGCCTCGCGGTAGACCTCCGGGTCGGTCGCGAGACGGTCGCGCTCGTCGGGCCATCGGGCGCCGGCAAGACGTCCGTCCTTCGCGCGATCGCGGGGCTCCTGAGACCGGCCCAGGGCGTCGTGACGCTCGGGAGCGAGACGTGGCTCGACACGAATGCGGGAGTCGTGCTTCCACCCGAGCGCCGCTCGGTGGGCCTCGTCTTCCAGGACTACGCGCTCTTCCCGCACCTCACCGTCGAGCAGAACGTCGCCTTCGGCGGTCGCGGTCGCGCGCGCGAGCTCCTCGACGCCTTCGCCATCGAGCATCTCGCCCGCGTCCGTCCGGGCGAGCTCTCGGGCGGCGAGCGCCAGCGCGTCGCACTCGCCCGCGCCCTCGCCCGCGAGCCGCAAGTGCTCCTGCTCGACGAGCCTCTCGCGGCGCTCGACGCGCAGAATCGAGGGCGGGTGCGCGCCGAGTTGGGCGCGCTCCTGCGCCGGCTCGCGCTGCCGACGCTCGTCGTCACGCACGACTTCGGCGAAGCTTCGGCGCTCGCCGACCGGGTCGGCGTGATCGTGGACGGCAAGATCGTCCAGCTCGGAACCGCCGCCCAGCTGATCGCGTCGCCGGCGACCCCGTTCGTCGCCGACTTCACGGGCGCGAACCTGCTCCGCGGGGTCGCACGAACCGCCCCGGGCGGGCTGACCGAGGTCGTTCTCGCGGACGGAACGCGGATCTTCTCGGCCGAGCGCGGCGACGGCCCGGTCGGAGCGGTCGTCTACCCCTCGGAGATCGCCCTCGCCCGCGAGGAGCCCCGCGATTCCGCGCGCAACCGTCTCCGCGGCCCGATCACCACCGTCGTCCCGCTGGGGAACCGCGTCCGGGTTGGCGTCGGACCGCTGACGGCGGAAGTGACGGCCGCGTCGTTCGAGCGGCTCGGGCTTCGCCCCGGCGACGAGGTGGTCGCGAGCTTCAAGGCGACGGGAACTCGGCTCGTGCCGCTTGCTTGAGCTGTCGGGGCGTCGCTGCGAGCCCGGTCAGAGCGCGCCGCCGGCCGCGGGCGGCGCTCCCGCCTCCGCCTGGCCCGCGTCGCCGACGCGCTGGCGAGCGAGATACTCCTCGGCCAGTAGCAGGTTGGACATGCTCGCTCGCTCGACGAGCGCGAGGAGCTCCGACATGCTCGAGATCTCCTCGCGCTGCTCCTGCAGGAACCAGTGCAGGAACTGCTCTCCGACGAGGTCGCCCTCGTCGCGGGCAATCCGAGCGAGCTCGACGATCTGCGCCGTCACCTGCCGTTCCTGCGCGAGCGCGAGCGCGACAGGCGCGACCGCGTCGTCGAACTTCGTCCGCGGCGCGGCGACGCCCGGGATCGATACCCGCTCGTCGGCGTCGAGGAGGTACTGGACGAGCATCATCGCGTGGTTTCGCTCCTCGACCGCCTGGCGGTAGAAGTGCCGGGCGAGCTCGGGGAGGGTCTCGGCGTCGTAGTAGACCGCGATCGCGACGTACTGCTGCGAGGCGGCGAACTCGCGGCCGACCTGCTCGTTCAGCGCGTCCGCGAAACGGCCCACGCGGCGATTCTAGAAATCGCCGCCGCCGAAGTCGCCGCCTCCGAGATCCCCTCCCCCGAAGTCACCGCCGCCGAAGTCACCGCCGCCGAAGTCGCCGTCCCCGCCGTCACCCGTGTCGACGTACACGGGCGGGGCGAACGCGCTCCCGAGCAGCGAGCCGAAGAAGAGTCCCGGGAAGAGCCCGCCGGAGCCGCCGAAGAACCCGCCGGCCCAGGGGCCGTACGCGGGCGGCGCATCCCAGTACGGCGTCCGCCGGCCGCCGACCGTCACCTGGCGCGGCACCGGCTCGAGACCCTGCTCGATCCGCTGCGCGTCGGCCTCGCACACGGGGATCGGGCGCGGCGACCCCCAAGGCGGCGCCCATTCGACCTCGCGGGCGGACGGCCCGTGCCGCGGGTCGATGAAGCACGGC
>JALZFU010000454.1 GCA_030861385.1 Actinomycetota bacterium | reverse complement strand
GCGGAGGCATGCGGACTTCGGAGGAGCGCCGCGTGGAGCATGCCGGGGAGCTGGACATCGGCCGTGTAGCGCGCCTCGCCGCGCGCGCGCTCCGGCCCGTCGACACGCCTCGCCGGCCGACCCACGGTCGCGAGCGGCCCCTCGGGCCACTGGTCGAGCGCGTCCTCCTCGACGACGAGCCACGACTCCTCGACGCGGCCCTCGACCTCGCGCTCCGTCTTAAGCAGTCGAGCCATCTCGATCCTCCCTTGCGGAGGCCGCCCGAGCGGGAACCCTGGGTTCCCCCACGCTTCTGATCGCCTCCTCGATTCTCGGATACGTCCCGCAACGGCAAAGGTTTCCCGCCATCGCGTGGCGGATCTCGTCGGGCGAGGCGCCCGGACTCTCGCGGACGAGCGCGGTCGCCGAGACGATCTGTCCGGGCGTGCAGAAGCCGCACTGGAGGGCGTCCGCGGCGACGAACGCGTCGACGAGCGGGTGGTCGCGGAGGCCCTCGATCGTCGTCACCTCTCGGTCGCCGACCGTGTGGACGAGCGTGATGCACGAGAGCACGGGGAGGCCGTCGAGCATGACCGTGCACGCCCCGCAGTGGCCTTCCGCGCACGCGACCTTCGTCCCGGTCAGGCCGAGATCCTCGCGGAGGGCCTCGGCGAGGGTGCGGCCGACCTCCGCCTCCACCCGGTAGCGCCCCCCGTTCACCGTGAGGTCAGGCATGGGCCGTCACGGCCTCGATGTCGGCGAGGTGGAGGAGTCGGAACGTCGTTCGGCCGAGCTGCGTCCGCTCGCCGTCGTCCTCGACCTCTGCCGCCGTACGCCAAAGGTCGCGAGCGCAGGCGACGAGGGCGGCGATCCGCTCGCGCTCGTCGGCGTAGCCGTCCCGCTCGCGGCACGCGTTCAGCGCGAGTCCGAGGACGCCGATCGTGTCGGCCTGGCGCGTCCAGAGAAGGGGGGTCGCCATGGCGAGGTAGTGGTGGATGCGGGCGAAGACAAGCGGCTGCTCGAGAACTTCGCGTCGCCAGGGATCGGTCAGCTCGCGCGGCGGCTCTCCCTCCGCGATCCGCGCCGCCGTCCGCCCGAGGAGGTCGCGGAGCTGCTCCTCGGAGAACCCGGCCATTTGAGCCGTCCGGATGGCGATCAGGAGCGACGTCGGCTGCTGGCCGTACGGGTAGTCGGATGCGTAGAGCGCCTGCTCGCGCGAGAAGCGGTGGAAGACGTCGAGGAGGTCGATCGGACTCCAAACGGACGTGTCGAAGAAGACGCCGGCGCGCCCGCCGAAGGCGTCCGAGAGCGCGGCCAGGTCGGCGATCCCGCCGTGCGCGATGATGAGCTGGGCGTCCGGGTTCGCGTCGACGAGCCGCGCGAGCGCGTCGGCGATCGGCGGCAGGCCGCGACCGCCATGGATCAGGATCGGCACCCGCCGCTCGGCGGCGAGCGCGAAGACGGGGCCCAGCCGCTCGTCGTTCAGGAGGAAGCGCTGCGCGCGAGGGTGGAGCTTGATCCCGCGGGCGCCGCGGTCGAGGCACCGGACGGCTTCCTCGAGCGGCTGATCGGCGAGGTCGAGGCGGACGAACGGGATCAGCTTTCCCTCGCTTCGCTCCGCCGCGGCGAGCGTGCGATCGTTCGCCGCGCGAAAGGCGGGGTGGCGGTCCGGCTCGTCGAGGCAGAACGCGAAGGCGCGCGAAACGCCGTAGCGGCCCATCGTCGCGAGCAGGTCGTCGAGGGGGGCGACGAACCCGTCGATGTCTCGCCCGACGTGCACGTGGGCGTCGAAGATCTCAGTACCCGCCGGGACGAGCCGTCGCAGCTCCTCGTCGTAGGCGGCGACGAGCTCCCGCGCCCGCTCGAAGACGTCGTCCGCGCCCACGGAGGGGAGGTTATCTGGACGGCCCGGGCGGGCCCAGGCGCGGGTACGATCGCAGCGGCATGCCGGAGGTCCTCATGTTCGCCGACACGCTTCGGTCGCCGGAGCTCCGCCACGAGGTTCCCGTTCCGGTGACCGATCCGATCATCTACCTCGAGCAGAACGGGACGCGGCGCGTCTTCGCGAGCTCGCTCGAGCTGCCGCGGCTCGCCGCCGTCGACGCGCTCGAGGTGCTCCCCGAAGAGGAGCTCGGCTCGGACGAGCTGATCGCGGCCGGTATCCGATGGCATGACGCCTACCGCGAGCTCGTCCTCCGCGCCTGCCGCCACGCCGGCCTCGTCCGTGCGTCCGTTCCGCGCTCGTTCCCGCTCGCGATCGCCGATCACCTCCGCGCGAACGGGGTCGAGCTCGAGGTGGACGGCGAGCTCTTCGACCACCGCCGTCGCTCGAAGTCGCCGTCGGAGCTCGACGGGATCCGGAAGGCGCAGCGGGCGGCGGAGCGGGCGATGGCGCGGATCCGCGACCGACTCGCGGAAGGGCCGGTGACCTGCGAAGAGCTGCAGGCGGAAGCGGCGAGGGTCTTTACCGACGACGCCGTCACCGCGCCCGACGGGATGATCGTCTCGCACGGGGCGCAGACCGCGATCGGGCACGAGCAGGGCCACGGCCCGGTCGCACCCGGCGAGCCCGTCGTCGTCGATCTCTTTCCGCTCGACCCCGATTCGGGCTGCTTCGCCGACCTGACGCGGACATTCTGCCTCGACGATCCGCCCGAGGAGCTCGTCACGTACCACCGGCTTTGCCGCGAAGCGCTCGAGCGCGTCGTTCCCGCCATTCGCGCCGGCGCGGACGGCACCGAGATCTACGCGATCTCGGCCGAGGTCTTCGAGCGGGCCGGTTACCCGACGCAGCGAACGAAGGAGCCCGGCCGCCCGCTCGATCACGGGTACTTCCATAGCCTCGGCCACGGCGTCGGCCTCGAGGTGCACGAGCTGCCGCTGCTCGGCCTCGCCGGTCACGAGCTCGTGGCGGGCGACGTCGTCACCATCGAGCCGGGGTGCTACCGACCGGGCTTCGGCGGCTGCCGCCTGGAAGATCTCGTCCTCGTCACCGAGGACGGCTGCGAGGTTCTGACCGACTTCCCGTACGACCTCACCGTCCGAAACCAGCGCAGCAAGTAAGCACCTCGCACCTGCTCACGAGAACGCGAGGAGCTTCTCGAAGCGGTCCGGGTCGTCGAAGGGACCGATGACCGCGAGGTTCAGGCGGTCTTCGCGGATCAGGTCCGCCGCCACCCGCTGAACGTCGGCCACGGTCACGGCGTCGAGGCCCGCGACGACGTCGTCGGGCTCCCGGGTCTTGCCCTCGAGCACCTCGCTTCGCAGGCCGAAGAGGATGAGGCCGCGCGGATCCTCGAGCGAGAGGACGAGGCGCCCCTTGGCGAAGTTCCGCGCCTTCTCGAGCTCGTCCGCCGAGACGGGCTCGCTCGCGATCCGAGCGAACTCGCCGATGATGGTGCGGACCGCCTCGTCGATCCGATTGATGTCGACGCCGCCCTGCGCGTAGAGCGTCCCGGTGTCCGTGTACCCCTGGTTGTAGCCGTAGATGTAGTACGCGAGCCCGCGCCGCTCGCGGACCTCGCTGAAGAGCCGTGACGACATCCCCCCGCCGAGGACGGTCGCGAGGACCGAGAGGGCGTAGCGGTCGGGGTGGTCGAGGCGGTAGCTGTGGACGCCCAAGCGGACGTGCGCCTGGTCGGACTTCTTCGAGTGGATCTTGACGCGCGGCTCCGCCTGCTCCCACGCCACGGGGTCCGGCTGCCCAGTCGTGCCGTTCTGGACGTCTCCGAGGAGCGACTCGAGCCGGGTGAGCGCATCGTCGCCGACCGCGCCCGCCACACCGGCGACGATACGCGGCGCCCGGTACCACCGGTCGAGGTAGGCGAGAAACGTGTCGCGGGTGGCCGCGCGCACCGTCTCCTTCGTGCCGATGATGTCCCACCCGAGCGGCTGGTCGCCGTAGAGGAGCTCGTCGTAGACGCCCTCGAGGTAGTCGCGCGGCGTGTCGTAGTACATGTTCATCTCCTCGACGATCACGCCCTTCTCACGCTCGATCTCGTCGGGGTCGAACTTCGAGTGGCGGAGCATGTCGACGAGGACGTCGAGCGCGACGTCGCGGTGCTCGGCGGCGCACTTCACGTAGTAGCCCGTGTACTCCTTGCCGGTGAACGCGTTGAACTCGCCGCCGATGGAGTCGATCTCGCCGGCGATCTCGCGAGCGCTCGGTCGGTTCTCCGTGCCCTTGAAGAACATGTGCTCGGCGAAGTGCGCGATCCCGTTCGTCTCGCGCGTCTCGTAGCGCGAGCCGGCCGCGAGCATGACGAAGCAGGCGACCGACTTCGCCTGCGGCATATCCGCCGTGACGACCCGGAGCCCGTTCCCGAGGACGTCGTTGCGAAAGACCCGCTCGCTCACCGAGCCGCGAGCGCCTCCGCCTCGTGCGCCTCGATTCGCCGCCGCCACTCACGGGGTACCGCAACCGCCTCGCGCTGCGCGTAGTCGAACGCGACGTGGACGCTCGACGCCTCCGCGACGAGGCGCCCGTCGGGACCGCGGAACTCGAACTCGAACTCCATGCTCTTCGTGCCGACGCGCGGAACTCGGACGCCGATCGCGAGCCTCTCGCCGAGGAACGCGGGCGAGCGGAAGGCGATCTTCACGTCCGCGACGATTCCGAGATCCTCGAGCGCGACCTCCCCGACGACCTCGCGGAAGTAGAGGATCTTCGCGTTCTCGAGGTAGTTCAGGTAGACGGCGTTGTTGACGTGGCCGAGGCCGTCCAGGTCGCGGAACTCGACCGTCTGCTCGTGCACGAGGCGGTAGCCTTCCACGCGGGCGATGCTACCCGTGCCGGTCCCCGAGCTCGGTCGAGAGCGTGCGGTCGAGGCG
>JALZFU010000441.1 GCA_030861385.1 Actinomycetota bacterium | reverse complement strand
CCACGGGGCCGGTATTCACGCCGACGCGTACGGCGAGGTCGACGCCGTAGGCGTCGCGAACCTCTTCGGCGTAGCGGGCGACGGCGCGCTGGAGCGCAAGCGCCGCGTGAACGGCGCGCTCCGAGTCGTCCTCGTGCGCCATCGGCGCGCCGAAGACCGCGAACACCTCGTCGCCGACGAGCTGGACGACGGTGCCGTCGTAGCGGTGAACCTGCGCGGTCATGATCCGGATCACCTCGTCCATCAGGAACTTCGAGCGCTCCGGCCCGAGCTTCTCGGCGATCCCGGTCGAGTTGACGACGTCCGCGATGAGGACGGAGACGATCCGTCGTTCACCCGTCAGGACGGTTGCCATAGATGAGTTATATCCACCCTCGGCCGGCTTCCCGGTGCGCCGAGGGCGCCAACGCCTGCGCGTCCGGGCGACGGCGAGGACGTCCCTCTCCCTCGGAGAGCCGGGAGTTTCTAGCCGCCGCCGTAGACCGAGATCGGAAGATCGAGGACGCTCTCGTCGCCGACGGCGAACTCCTCCTCGAGCCGCCCGACCGCCTCGTGAGCCTTCGGGGCGGCGGCGAGGAGGCGCCGCTCGACGTCGGCGATCGTCGGGAGCCCGAGGAGCTCCTGCGTGAACGGCTTCGGGAAGCGCCCGCGCCCGAGGTACCAGCCGTAGAACTTCTTCAGGAAGCCGGTCGCCCGCTCCTCGCCGAGCTCGCGCACGGACTCGCCCATGAAGAGGAGGAGCTCGGCGACCACCTCCTCCCGCGAGGGACGGCGGCCGTTCTCGTCGACGATCTCGGCGATCGCCCACGGGTTCCCCTGCGCCGCGCGGCCGACCATGACGGCGGCGCACCCCGTCGTCTCGAGGACGGCCGTCGCGCGAGCGTTCGAGGTGATGTCTCCCGACGCGACGACCGGGACGTCGACGAGGGCGACGAGCTCGGCGGTGAGGCGGTGATCCGCGTGACCCGTGTACATCTGCCGCGCCGAGCGCGGGTGGAGGGTCAGCGCGGCCGCGCCCGCGTCTACGAGGCGCGGGGCGAGGGAGAGGGCCGTCCGCGATCCGTCCTCGAGCCCGCGCCGCATCTTGACCGTCACGGGGACGGAGACGGTGCTCGCGATCGCATCGACGATCCGGCAGGCGCGCTCGGCGTCCTCGAGGAGCGTTGCTCCGGCGCCCACCTTCGTCACCTTCTTGACCGGGCAGCCGAAGTTGACGTCGACGAGGTCGGCGCCGGCGGCCTCGACCATCCGCGCCGCCTGCGCCATCGGTCGGGGCTCCGCGCCGAAGATCTGGACCGCGAGCGGGTGCTCGTCGTCGGCGATCCGCAGGTACCCGAGCGTCCGTTCGTTCCCGCGCGAGAGCCCGGCGCAGCTCACCATCTCCGAGCACACGAGGCCGGCGCCGAACCGCCGCCCCTGGCGGCGGAACGCCTGAACGCTTACGCCCGCCATCGGCGCGAGGACGACGCGCGTCGGCACGGCGATGCCTCGGATCGTCCACGGGGAGCGAAGATCTACCTGCACAGGGCAGGAAATGGTAGCCAAGGCGCGAGCGGGGCAAGGCTCCACGTTCTCGCTACAATGCGCCGGCTCACGGCGGCCCGCCGGGGACGCTGCGACCGTGGAGAGGGGTCTTTGGAGGAATGGCTGTGAAGGAAGTCCTGCTTACGCCCGAGGGCTTGCAGAAGCTGAAGGATGAGATCCAGTACCTGACCGGGGAGAAGCGCCGGGAGGTGGCGGAGCGGATCAAGCACGCCCGCGAGTTCGGCGACATCTCGGAGAACTCCGAGTACGACGACGCGAAGAACGAGCAGGCGATGCTGGAGCAGCGGATCGCGCAGCTCGAGGAACGACTGGCGAGCGCGCGCGTGATCGAGCGCGAGGACGTCCCGACCGGCGTCGTGGACGTGGGAACGCGCGTCCGCCTCAAGGACGTCGACGCGAACCAGACGATCGAGTACGTGATCGTCGGCTCAGCCGAGGCGAACCCCGCCCAGGGGAAGCTGTCGAACGAGTCGCCGGTGGGCAAGGCGATCATCGGCCGGAAGAAGGGCGAGACGGTCGAAGTCGCGGCGCCCCGCGGCTCCCTGAAGTACAAGATCGTCGACGTCAAAGCCGCGTAGCTCGCCGCCCCTCGCGCGCTCGACTCGCCGTCGGACGCTCCGCGTCGGGTAGGGCGGGCCGAGGGGCCGAGCACGACCTCCACCCTCCGGCGAGAGTAAGTAACGGCCCGTGACTTGCTCTCGCGGAGCAGGGGCCGGCGGCTGGTTGCGCTCGCCGGCGCCGAACTAGACTCGCCTTCCATGCCGCTCCCGAAGCGCTTCCCCGACCGGGACGAGATCGCCGCCGTCCGCAGGGAGGCGGAGCGGCTCGAGCCCGGCGCGGAGGCGGGGGGGCCCCGGCGACTCGCCGGTCGCGTGATGGGGCGGCGCGGGCACGGAAAGCTCGTTTTCCTCGACCTCGTCGACCGGTCGGGGGAGATCCAGCTCCTCTGCGCTTTCGAGCGATCGGGCAGCGTGCGCGTCGACCTCGGCGACGTCGTGGGAGTAACGGGGGTACCCGCGCAGACGAAGCGAGGCGAGCCCTCGCTCGCGGTCGACTCGCTCGAGATCCTCGCGAAGATCAAGCGCCCGCTCCCGGACACGTACCACGGGCTCGTCGACGCCGAGACGCGCTACCGGAAGCGGTACCTCGACCTGCTCGTGAATCAGGAGACGCGACGCGACTTCCTCGTCAGGAGCAGGCTCGTCGCGGCGATCCGTCGCTACCTCGACGCGCGCGGCTTCGTCGAGGTCGAGACGCCCATCCTCCAGCCGAGCTACGGAGGCGCGTTCGCGGAGCCGTTCGTAACGCGCCACAACGAGCTGGACGTCGACCTCTACCTCCGGATCGCGACCGAGCTCTACCTCAAGCGGCTGATCGTCGGCGGGCTCGAGCGCGTGTACGAGCTAGGCAAGGACTTCCGGAACGAGGGCGTCTCGTACAAGCACCAGCCGGAGTTCACGATGCTCGAGTGGTACGAGGCGTACGCGGACTACCGCGACACGATGGCACGAATCGAGGACCTCGTCGCGACGGTCGCGCACGAGGTGCTCGGGCGAACGACCGTCACCTTCCGCGGGCGCGAGATCGACGTCGCGCCGCCCTGGGCCCGCGTCTCGCTCGTCGACACCCTTGCGCGGCAGGGCGTCTGGGCCGAGGACGAGGCGCAGCTCCGCCTCCTCCTCGACGGCCGCGGCGTCGACACGAGCCGCGACCGCACGTGGGCCCAGCTCGTCGACCACGCGCTCACCCACTTCGTCGAGCCGAACCTCGTCCGGCCGACGATCCTCTACGACTACCCCGTGGAGCTCTCCCCGCTCGCGCGTCGTAGTGACTACGACCCGCGGATCGTGGAGCGGTTTGAGTACTTCGCCGGCGGGATGGAGCTCGGGAACGCCTACACCGAGCTCAACGACCCGGACGACCAGGCGGAGCGCTTCGCCATGCAGGCGCGGGCGCGGGCCGCCGGCGACGTCACGGCGCCTGAAGGCGACTCCGACTACCTGGACGCGCTCTCGTACGGCATGCCGCCGACCGGGGGGCTCGGCCTCGGGATCGACCGCCTCGCCATGCTCCTCACCGGGCGCGACACGATCCGCGACGTCATCCTCTTCCCGACGCTTCGCGAGCGGACGTAGCCGCGCCTGGGACGAGCAGTCCTTGCAATTTATCGATCGCCTGCGACGATCATCTTGAGAGGGTGACCCGGTGGCGGCTGCGGCCACCGGTCATCAATGCGGCATATCGGAGGGTGAAATGAGCTGGATCCGCTTGTGCGCGGCGAGACGCACGCTATTCGTCTTGCTCGCGTCCGTACTGCTCGTCGGGGTCGCTCCGGCGAACGCGTTCGCGGTGCACCATCTGGGCTATTTCGAGCTCGACCGCGACGCGCAGGGCGACGGCACCGCCGGGGACGACTGGGAGAACATCTTCCTGAAGAACGACGCGGCGGCAGCCTCCGTCTTCGTCACCGACGAGGCGGGGCGGTCCGACGACGCCTTCACGCAAGGGTCGAAGGACGTGCAGGACCTGTCGGAGTGGCGGTGGGCGTCTCCCGGCATCCCGCCGAAGGACGACCTCTTGCACGCGTACGCGGCGGCCTACGAGTCGGCCGAGGGCACGATCGTGTACTTCGGAGCGGACCGGATCGACACGAGCGGGGACGCGGAGCTCGGGTTTTGGTTCCTCCAGAAGGCGACCGCCGAGAACGCGGACGGAACCTTCACGGGCGAGCACGTGGTCGGCGACGTACTCGTCCTTAGCCACTTCGAGCGGGGCGGTCGCGTCGACGACATCCAGGTGTACAAGTGGGTGGGCGGGAGCGAGCCGCTCGAGCTCGTGCTCGACGAGCCGGGCGAGGATTCCCCTCCCGAGTGCCCCGAAATGGCCGCCGGCGACGACGTGTGCGCGACCGTGAACAACGCCGACACTCCGTCGCCCTGGCCGTACGAGGCGCAGGGTCCGAAGGCGCCGTCGAACGTCTTCCCGGCGGAGGCGTTCTTCGAGGGCGGAGCGAACGTGACCGCGATCCTGCCGGCGGGTGCCTGCTTCTCGAGCTTCGTCGCGGAGACCCGTTCTTCGTCGTCCCTAGTTGCCGAGCTCAAGGACAAGGTGATCGGGGCGCTCAGCACGTGTCCGCCTCCGCCCCCGCCGGCTCCGACGCCTCCGCCCCCGCCGGGACCGTTCGTGCCGCCGGCCGTCTGCGCGAGCCTCTCGCTCTCCCGAGAGACGGTCGTCGTCGGGCATCGGGCGAGGGTCAGAGCGCGGGTGGTGGACCAGAACGGCGCTCCGATGGCTCGCGTCCGCGTCAGGGCACGCGGTGCGGGCGTCCGCATGACGG
>JALZFU010000439.1 GCA_030861385.1 Actinomycetota bacterium | reverse complement strand
CCCGTGGACGACCCGCGCGATCGGGTGGCCCCTCGCCGCCGGCCTCGCCGCGGTCGCGTGCGGGATCGCCGCAGTGCCGCGCGGTGAGCGCCGGCTGGGCTGGTGGGCGATCGCGCTCGGGGTCCTCGGAACGGTGGGCGCCGTCTGGCTTCAGGGGAAGGAAGCCGAGACGCTCGAGAGCATCCTGACCGCCGGCGTGCTCGCGTCGACGCTTCGCTTTGCGACGCCGCTCGCCTTCGCCGCCATCGGCGGCATCTTCTCCGAGCGCTCGGGCGTCGTGAACATCGGCCTCGAGGGGATGATGCTCACGGGAGCCTTCTTCGGCATCTGGGGCTCCGTCTGGAGCGGGAGCTGGGTCGTCGGCCTCCTCATGGCGATGCTGTTCGGCGGCCTCCTCGCGCTCGTTCACGCGTTCTTCTCGATCCACCTGCGGGCCGACCAGATCGTGAGCGGGTTCGCGGTCAACTTCCTGGCGCTCGGGCTCACCGGCTACCTCTTCAGCTCGATCTACCCCGGCGGGATCCACGAGGACGTCTCGCGCGTCCCGAACGTCGACCTCGGGTTGCTCGGCGGCGTCCCGGCGATCGGTGACTTCCTCGAGGGCGTCTTCGGACACCTGAACCTGCTCGTCTGGCTCATGTTCGCGACCGTCGTCCTCGCCTACGTCGTCCTCTTCAAGACGCCGATCGGCCTTCGGATCCGCTCCGTCGGCGAGCATCCGAAGGCCGCGGACACGGTCGGGATCTCGGTGTACGGAGTCCGCTACGCCGCCGTCGTTCTCTCCGGGGTCCTCGCCGCGCTCGGCGGGGCGTTCCTCTCGATCGGTTTCGTCGGGAGCTTCGCCGAGAACATGACGAGCGGTCGCGGGTTCATCGCCCTCGCCGCCGTGATCTTCGGCAAGTGGCGGCCCGGCTGGGCCTTCGCCGCGACGCTCCTCTTCGGGTTCGGTTTCGCGCTCGCGATCCCGTTGCAGCGGGAGGCAGACGTCTCGGAGAACCTGATCGCGACGCTCCCGTACGTCCTCACGCTCGTCGCCCTCGTCGGGCTGATCGGTCGCTCGGTGCCGCCGGCGGCGGTGGGCCGCCCCTACGTCAAGGGGTAGCCCGAGCCGGCCGCGCCCCGGACTAAGCTCGGTCCGGTGCGAAACGTGAGCTCCGTGCTGGCGCTCCTCGTGGCGCTCGTCGCGCTCGCCCTCTTCGTCGGCGCCGCCTACGCCGCGCGCGAGTACGCGGAGGTGAGTTGGCTCAAGGCGTCGCTGGCCGTCCCGGTCGTCGCGCTCCTCGGCATCTTCTCGCTCGCTCTCGCGTCGCGCGGCTACGGCGTCCACCAGCGGACGCTCGGCCGCGTCGGGGGTGCCGGGCTCGCGGGCACCGCCCGCGTCCTCGGAACGCTCGCGCTCCTTCTCGCGACGACGGCCGGGCTCGCCCTCGCCGTGTTCGGTGTGCTCGTGTGGACTGACGGATTGAGCCGCGCTCCCTGGTGAGCGCTTCGAGCCGTTCCGAGGGCACCCCCGCGACTCCAGGCGACGGCGATCCCTCGACCAGGATCGAGGCCTTGTCGGACGAGGCACCGGCTACAATCGGCAACTCGTGTTCGAGATCGGCAACAGCCTGCGCGAGGCGCGGCTTCGCCAGGGGCTCGACCTGGCTCGGGCCGAAGACGAGACGAAGATTCGGGCGAAGTACCTCCAGGCGCTCGAGGACGAGCGGTTCGAGGTCCTCCCCGGGGAGACGTACGTCAAGGGGTTCCTGCGCACGTACGCCGACCACCTCGGCCTCGACGGCCAGCTCTACGTGGACGAGTTCAACTCCCGCTTCGCGAGCGCGGATGAGCCGCTCGCCGCCTCGACGCCGCCGCGCCGCGACCGGCCGCGGCCGCCCGAGTCGGGTTTCGTGCTCGTTGCGCTCGCCGGGATCGTCGCCGTCGCCGTCCTCTTCGTGGTTGCCTTTACGCTCGCGAACGACGACTCGTCCGAGCCGCCGGCTCCCCTCGGCGAACCGACCGGAACCCAGAGATCCGGCGTTGCCGGGGCGCGGTCCGGGTCGCGCTCCTCGCGAACGTCGCCGCGGACGGTGAAGCTTGCGCTGACCGCCGCCCGCGGCGATTGCTGGGTCTCGATCCGCCTAGGGCGCGTGACCGGCAAGCTGCTCTTCCAGGGCACGCTCGACCAGGGGGAGACGATCCGCTACGTCGGCCGTCGCTTCTGGCTCCAGTTCGGAAACGCGCCGAGCGAGAACCTGGACGTGAGGATGAACGGGCGCCGCGTCCGGGACTTCCCGACGGGGAGCTCGCTCGTCGTCGTGTCTCCCAAGGGCGTCCGCACGCGAGCGTAGAGCCGTTGGAAGAGCGGGCGCGCGCCGTCGTCGTCGTGACGGGTAGTGAGCTCGTCCGCGGCGGGAAGGGCGACGCGAACGGCCCCTTCCTCGCCCGTGAGCTCACGCGGCTCGGTCTCGAGCCCTCGCGACTCCTCGTCGTCGGCGACGATCCCGACGAGCTCTCGGAAGCGCTCGCGGAGGGGCTCGCCGCCGATCTCTGCGTCGTCTCCGGCGGGCTCGGGCCGACGCACGACGATCGGACGATCGAGCTCCTCGCGTCGGCGGCGGGCCGTCCGCTCGTCGTCGACGCGGAGCTCGAGCGCGAGATCGAGACCTTCGCACGGGGGATCGCCGAGCGGCTCGATCGCGATTACGCCGAGTTCGCGCCCGGCGTTCGGAAGCAGGCGTCGCTCCCGGAGGGCGGGGTCTCGCTCGGCCTCGCGGGAACCGCTCCGGCGGTGCTCCTCGAACACGAGCGGGGCGTTGCGATCGCACTGCCCGGTCCGCCGCGCGAGCTCCAACGGCTCTGGCCCGCCGCCCTCGAGACGCCTGCCGTGCGCCGTCTCCTCGCGCGTGCTCGCGACCGCGAGCACCACGTCCTTCGGTTCTTCGGCGCGAGCGAGTCGGCGGTCTCACGGGCGATCGCCGAGGCGGGTGGCGAGGCCGACGGGCTCGCCGTCACTGTTTGCGCGGCCGACCTCGAGGTGCAGGTCGACCTCTATGCGGAGCCGGGCCGGCACGCCGGCGCGGAGGCGCTCGCGAGCGCGCTTCGTGCGCGCTTCCCGGACGAGCTCTTCGCCGAGGACGGGCGTCCGGTCGCAGCGGTCGTCCTCGATCTCTGTCGGTCGCACGGGCTCTCGCTCGCGACGGCCGAATCCTGTACCGGTGGGCTCGTCGCCGCTCGCCTGACCGCGATCCCAGGCGCAAGCGACGTCTTCGTGGGAGGCCTCGTCGCGTACGCGAACGCGGTGAAGGAGACGTTCGGCGTAGCCGACGAGGTGCTCGCCCGCCATGGCGCCGTCTCGGCGGAGGCCGCGGAAGCGATGGCGGTCGGCGTGCGCCGTGCGCTCGACGCCGGCGTCGCCGTCGCCGTCACTGGGGTCGCGGGCCCGGGGGGCGGAACGCCGGCGAAGCCGGTCGGGCTCGTCTTCATCGCCGTCTCGGCGGGCACGGAGGACCGGGTCGAGCGCTACCACTTCTTCGGCGACCGCGCCGACGTCCGCGGACGAGCGACCGCGACGGCTCTCCACGAACTGCGGCGTCTTCTGGCACCGTCGGTCACGGTCGCGCGCGAAGCATCGGCCTAACGTGGAGGGCGGTGAACGACTCCGCCTCTTCGTCGCTCTTCCGCTTCCGGCCGACGCCCGCGAGCGCCTCGCCGCGTGGCAACGAGCAGCGCTCGCGAGCGCCGGCGACGTCCGGGTCGTTCCGCCGGAGAATCTCCACGTCACGCTCGTCTTCCTCGGCGCGAGGCCGGTCGGCGAGATCGATGCGATCGTGCGAGCGATCCGCGCGGGGGCGCGCGGCATCGAGCCTCCCGCCCTCCTGGCCGTCGGGTACCGGGAGACGCGGAGCGTCTCGATGGTCGTCTTCGACGACGAGGGCGGGCGCGCGAGCGAGCTCGGGGGCCGCGTGTCCGAGTCGCTCGCCCAACTCGGCGTGTACGAGCCCGAGCGGCGATCGTGGCTTCCGCACGTCACCGTCCTGCGGTTCCGGCGTCCGCCGCGCCTTCGCCCCGATCCCCCCGACCTCGGCCGCGTCAGTCCGTCCGAGGTCGCTCTCTATCATTCGGTGCTGCGACGAGCGGGCGCGCAGTACGAAGTCCGTGAATCCGTTCCGCTAGGAGGTTAGGCACTGTGGACCGCGAGCAGGCACTCGACGCCGCGATCAGCCAGATCGAGCGGCAGTACGGCAAGGGCTCGGTGATGAAGATGAGCGACCAGGCGCAGGTCGCCATCCCGTCGATTTCAACCGGGTCGCTCTCGCTCGATCTCGCGCTCGGCGTCGGCGGTCTCCCACGCGGCCGCATCATCGAGATCTTCGGCCCCGAGTCGTCGGGGAAGACGACGCTCGTCTACCACGTGATCGCCGAGGCGCAGCGGCGCGGTGGGATCTGCGCCTTCGTCGACGCCGAGCACGCGATGGATCCGAGCTATGCACGTCGAATCGGCGTCTCGATCGACGATCTCCTCGTCTCGCAGCCCGACCACGGCGAGCAGGCGCTCGAGATCGCCGAGCTCCTCATCCGCTCCGGCGCGCTGGACGTCGTCGCGGTCGACTCCGTCGCGGCGCTCACGCCGCGCGCGGAGATCGAGGGCGAGATGGGCGACAGCCACGTCGGGCTTCAGGCGCGGCTCATGAGCCAGGCGCTCCGAAAGCTCGCCGGAACGCTCAACAAGACGGGCACCGTCGCGATCTTCACCAACCAGCTCCGCGAGAAGATCGGCGTCATGTTCGGCAACCCCGAGACGACGCCGGGCGGACGCGCGCTCAAGTTCTACTCGTCGGTCCGAATCGACATTCGCCGGATCGAGACCCTGAAGGAGGGCGTCGAAGCGATCGGCAACCGCGTACGGGTCAAGGTCGTCAAGAACAAGGTCGCGCCGCCGTTCAAGCAGGCCGAGTTCGACATCATCTACGGCGACGGGATCTCGTGGGAGGGAAGCGTCCTCGACGTGGGCCTCGAGCGAAAGATCGTCCAGAAGTCGGGGTCCTACTTCGGCTTCGGCGACGAGCGGCTCGGCCAGGGGCGCCAGAACGCGACGGCGTTCCTCCGCGAGCACCCCGACGTCACCCAGGAGATCCTGCGCGCGATCCAGCTCCAGCTCGGCGCCGACTCGGTCGTGTCGTCGCGACTCCTCCCCTCGGCGGAGGTCTCCGCGAGGAACGGAAAGACGGCGGCGGCGCCGGACGGGAAGGCGGACGCGCAGCCGGAAGCGACGGTCGCCGGGCGCTGACGTCGCCGTGCCCGAGCTGACCGCGCTTCGGCGAGCGGGCGCGGGACGAGTCGCGCTCGAGTTGGACGGGCGGCCGTGGCGGGTCGTCCCCGACGACGTCGTCGTCCGAGCC
>JALZFU010000209.1 GCA_030861385.1 Actinomycetota bacterium | reverse complement strand
GCGCCGTCCAGCTCGTAGAGGACCTGCACGCCGCCGTGGGACTCCACCCGAAGCAGGACGCCGTCGAGCTCGGGAGGCGCCGAGACGGAGGTCGCCCATCCGTCCGCCTTGACCGACGCCAACCCGTCCGCGAGCACGCGGCGCGCGAAGACGGCACCGGCCGCGCCTTCGATCCCGGCCAGGCCGTGCTGAAGCTCGAGCCGCTCGCCGCCGCCCGCCACGCGAGCGGACCCTACTCGGTCGCCGCGCGCAGGAAGTCGCGCGCGATCGCGAGCGCCGCATCCGTCGGCGTGACGCCGTCGGCCTCGGCCGCGTCGAGCACGCGGCCGGTCGTCTCGCCGATCAGCCGCTCGATCGCGGCCAGGCAGGTCGCCGGGTCGTCCTGGCATTCGGGCGCCTCGTACAGGTGGATCCCGCCGGCGTTCGTGACGAAGTCGGGCAGGGCGACGATGCCGCGGGCGCGGAGCGCCTCGACCGCACCGGGGCCGTACGGGATGTTGGCGGCCGGGACGACGACGGCGCAGCGGAGTGCGTCCACGTTCTCCCTCGAGATCGAGTCCGGCCGCGCCCCGGGGACGAGGACGTCGCACTCGACCGTGAAGAGCTCCTCGCGCGGGCGAGCATCGGCGTCCCCATGGCGGACGACGTCGTCGCCGTACGTAGCGCGCAGGCGGAGGAGCTCCTCGACGTCGAGGCCCCCGGGGTCGGCGATGCAACCCGCTACGGTGCTGACCCCGACGACGCGTGCGCCGGCGCGCGCGAACGCTTGAGCCGTTCCCGCGCCCGCCTTCCCGAATCCCTCGATGGCGACCGACGCGCCGGCGAGCGGGCGACCGAGTCGGGCGAGCGCGACCTCCGCGGCGCCCTTGATCCCGTGGCCGACGGAGAGGTCGTCCATGCTCGTCCCCTCGAACCGCCGCGCCCACATCGGGGGGCTCGCGCCGTCGGGCGCGAAGCGCAGGAAGTCCTCCGGGTTCGTGCCCATGTCGGGCCCGGTGAGGAAGTAGTCGCTCCAGGCGGCGACGCGGTCGAGGAACGCGGTCAGCACCTCGTCTCGGTCGCCGCCCGTGAACCGGATCCCCGCCTTCGCGCCCGCGTAGGGGACGCCGCAGACGGCGAACTTCCACGTCATGGCGCGGGCGAGCCGCGCGACCTCGTCGACGGTCACGTCGGGCACCATCCGCGTCCCCCCGGCCGCCTTCGGGAAGAGCTCGTGGTCGATCACGACGACGGCGTCGAGCCCGACGGCGGACTCCCTTACCTCGACCACCCGCGTTGGGGGCGCGTCCAGGCGCTGGAGCACCGACATCGGAGCGAGGCTACCCGACGGCGCGCGCCGAGAGCGCGGACTCGCGAACCTCGCCGTCGACGAGCGTGACGCGAAACGCCCGGCCGTCTCCGCTCGCCGCCACCGTCTCGTGGAGCTCCCTCCCGACGAATCGAAGCGCGACGCCCCCTTCCGCCGCGTACCCGGCCGGAAACCCCTCGCCGACGAGACGAAGGTATGCCGAGCGACGTTCCGGCGCCTCGTAGTGGGGACAGAAGCTCCCGGGGATGAGTCCGAGGCCGTCGAGAAGCGGGGCGATCGGACCGAAGGAATCCGTCGTGGAGGCCTCGAACCAGCAGTTCGCTCCCGCGCTCACACCGGCGAGAACGACACCCCGCGCGGACGCTTCCCGAAGCAGGCGGTCGACGCCGTGCGCACGCCAGACGGCGAGGAGGCTGACCGTGTTTCCACCTCCGACGTAGACGACGTCGGCGCCGAGGATTCGATCGCGAATCTCCTCCGGGCTCGCCGTTCCGAAGAGGCTGACGTGCGAGGGCTCGGCCCGGGGCGGCCGGAAAGCGTCGTAGAAGCGAACGACGTACGAGTCGGAATCCCCGGTCGCCGTCGGAAGGAAGCAGACCCTTGTCGGCCTGCGGGCGGGGAGGGCGAGGATGTAGTCGTCGAGCGCGCGGTCTCCGTCCGAGAACCCCCCGCCACCGAGCGCGACGACCTGCGGCTCACCGGTCAGCGGTCGGATACGCCTGACCGCGAGTCGCGGTCCTCGCCGAAGGTCGCGATGAGCGCTTCCGCCACCACCTTCAGCGGGCGGCTCGACGACTGGCTCACGCGGCGGAGTCGCGCGAAGGCGTCCTCCTCCGAGATCTTCTCCCGCTCCATCAAGAGGCCCTTCGCCCGCTCGACCACCTTCCGCGTCGCGAGCGCCTCCGCGAGCGACTCGGCCTCCGCGCGGAGAGCCTCGAGCTCGGCGTGGCGTGCGCGAGCGGCGCGGATCGCGGGGAGGAGATCGGACTCGCGAAACGGCTTCACGAGGTACCCGAAGACGCCCGCCTCAACGGCGCGCGCGACGAGCTCTTCCTGGTCGTACGCCGTCAGCATCACGATCGGGATCGGTCGCTCGGCCAGGATCCGGCGGGCGGCGTCGATCCCGTCGAGCTTCGGCATCTTGACGTCGAGGATCGCGAGGTCGGGGAGCGCTCTCTCCGCGAGCGCGACCGCCTCCTCGCCGTTTCGCGCCTCCGCGCACACCTCGAAGCCGGCGTCCTCGAGCGTCTTTCGGAGATCGAGCCGGATGATCGTCTCGTCCTCGGCGACGAGGATCCTCACGCCGGGAAGCGCACCTCGGCGCGGAGGCCCCGCTCGCCTGCGAGCGAGAGAGACCCCTTCAGCTCGTCGCGGACGAGCGCGCGCACGATGGAGAGCCCGGTCCCGTCCTCGGACTCGCCGGACCACTCGCCGTCGTCCGTCACCGTCAGGGAGACCTCGCCGTTCCGCCGCGCGAGCTCGACACGCACCTCCTCGCCGCCGTGCTCGAGCGCGTTCGCGAGGAGCTCGCTGAAGACGAGGGCGAGCGCGGTCGCCCGCGCCCCGTGGAGCGATACGGCCTCGACCCGCGAGCGGACGCGCTTGTCGCCGCCGACGCCCTGCACGAGCGAGGCGCGGAGGCGCTCGACGAGCTCGCCGAGGTCGACGTCGTCGTCGCGCCGCTCCGTCAGCACCTCGTGGACGGCGGCGATCGCGAGGATGCGGTTCACCGAGTCGTCGAGCGCCTTCCGGGCGTCAGCGCCGGGGGCGCGCGCCTGCAGGCGCAGCAGGGAGGCGACCGTCTGCAGGTTGTTCTTCACGCGGTGGTGGATCTCCTGGGCGAGGACGCCCCGCATGACGGCGCGGCCGTGCTCGAGCGCGACGGCCGCCTGGTGGGCGATCGACCCGAGGAGCTTCACCTCGTCGGGAGAGAACGGCGTGTCGCGATCGCAGACGAGCTCGCCGATCTGGCGGCCCTTCCAGCGGAGCGGGAGACGGACGGCGTGCGCGCCCGCCCGTCCTTCCGGCCACGCGATGCGCCCGTCCTCGAGAACGAGCGCGGCGCCCGTCGCGCCCACGGCCGCCATGGTCGTCTCGACGATCGCCTCGAGCGACTCCTCGAGGTAGAGCGACTCGGAGACCGCCTCCGAGATCCTCGCGAGCGCCTCGAGCTCGGCGACGCGTCGCTGAGCGCTCTCGTAGAGCTTCGCGTTCTCGATCGCCTGGGCGACCTGCCCCGCGATGGCCATCAGGAGCTCGATCTCGGCCTCGCCGAACTCGTGCGGTGCGCGCGTGCGTACGTTGAGGGCGCCTTCGAGCCGCTCCCTGGCCAGGATCGGAACGGCGAGGATCGAGTCGTACTCCTCCTCGCGAAGGTTGGGGAAGCGCTTGAAGCGCGGGTCGAGGTGCGCCGCTCGCGGGATCATGACGGGAGCCCGCTCGGCGGCGGCGGTGCCGGTGATCCCTTCGCCGGGCCGCATCTTCGGAACGCGCGTCATGTCCTCGACGCGCGTTCCGAACGACGCGCGAAGCACGAGCTCGTCGGCCGCGTCGTCGTAGAGGTAGACGAAGCACGCGTCGGCCCGGAGCGCCGCGGCGACCTTCGCGGCGACGAGCTCGAAGAGCTCGCCGAGGTCGAGGGTCGAGTTCACGGCGGCGATCGTCTCGGTGACGAGGCGAAGATGCCGCGCCGACTGGTCCATCCCGACGATGATAGGTCGGGCCAGCCCTGCGAGCCACGGGGGCGCCGCGCCACCCCTCCCGCTCGCGCTTGCGCTGCGGGGGTCGACGCGCCTCGCGATCAAGGGCGTTATCGTCCTGCGCGGTGTACGAGTGGCTCCTCTTCCTGCACGTCTTGCTCGCGTTCGCCGCGGCGGCGGCGATCGTCATCTACACGTACCTCGTCGTCGCCGGGCGGTCCGCCGACGTCCCGAGCGCGGCCCTCCGTCTCTTTCGCCTCTCGCGCGTCGGCGACGTCCTCGTGAACGTCGCGATGCCCGGCCTCCTGATCCTGGGCGTCTGGATGGCGATCGACGCCGACGCGTACCACCCGTGGGACTGGTGGATCATCGCCGCCTACGTCCTCTGGGCAGTCTTCGCCGAGCTCGGTCGCCGCTCGCAGAAGATCTACAACGGCGCTCGCGACTACGCGAGGTCGCTCGTCGCGCCCGGCGACGACGCGGCGAGCTCCGAGCTTCGCGCCATGCTTCGCGCGCCTGCCGGCGCCGCGCTCCAGCTCGCGCTCATCGTCGTCCTCCTGCTCTTCCTCGTCGACATGATCTTCAAGCCGGGGGCGTGAGCGTTGCTCGCGGCGATCCGACCGGACGACTGGAACTACGCACTCCTCCTGCACGTGCTCGGCGCCATGCTGCTCGTCGGCGGGCTCGCGACGGCGGTGGCGGCGCAAGCACTCGCTTGGCGTCCGAGCCCGCCGGCGGCGGTCCTCGCCTACGCCCGCGTTGCGTTCCGCGCGCTCCTCGTCGTGGCCCTGCCCGGCTGGATCCTGATGCGAGTCGGGGGCCAGTGGATCGCGTCGAAGGAGGGCTTCGACGGCGGCGGCGACCCGGCCTGGCTCGGGATCGGGTACGTCACGTCGGAGGGCGGAGCGGTTCTGCTCCTCGTCTCGATCGTCCTCGCCGGCCTCGGCGCCCGGCGACTTCGGAGGACGGCGAGCGAGGCGAGCACGCTGAACCGCGTCGCGGGCGTCCTCGCCGGTCTCCTCGTCCTCACCTACGTCGTCACCGTCTGGGCGATGACGACGAAGCCCGGCTGATCCCTGGGCCCGTACGACCACGAGCCGCAGGGACGCGGCTCGTGGTTGGCCGTCACGATCCCCGTCGGGAGTAAAGCGCGGGGATACGACGACTCTACTCTCTCGTGCGCTCCGCTACAAGACGCCCAGGTAGTTGTCCATCTCCCACGGCGTGAGCTGGACTCGGTACTCGTCCCACTCCTTGCGCTTGATCTCGATGTAGGCGTCGAAGATGTGCTGGCCGAGGGCCCGCCGCGCGAGCTCGGAGGTCGCGAGCTCGTCGACCGCTTCTCCGAGCGTCTCGGGGAGCGCCACGATTCCGCGCTCGCGCCGCTGCTCCGCCGTCAGGTGGTAGAGGTTCTGCTCCATCGGCGGCGGCAACTCGTAGCCCTTCTCGATCCCCTCGAGCCCTGCATGCAGCAGGGCCGCGAAGGTGAGGTAGGGGTTGCAGGCGGGATCGGGGCAGCGGATCTCGGCGCGCGTCGCCTGCTCCTTCCCCGGCTTGTAGACCGGGATGCGGATGAGCGCCGAGCGGTTCCGGCGCGACCAGGCGACGTAGACGGGCGCCTCGTAGCCCGGGACGAGTCGCTTGTACGAGTTCACCCACTGGGCGAAGACCGCCGCGATCTCGCGGGCGTGCTGGAGCTGGCCGGCGATGAACGCCTTGCCGACGTCGGAGAGGTGCCACTCGTCGTCGGCGTCGAAGAACGCGTTCTTCCCGTTCGCGAAGAGCGACTGGTGCGTGTGCATCCCGGATCCGTTCTCGCCGAAGAGGGGCTTCGGCATGAACGTCGCGTGGAAACCGGCTTTCTTCGCGATCTCCTTGACGACGAGGCGGTACGTCATCGTGTGGTCGGCCATGTCGAGCGCGCCCGCGTAGCGCATGTCGATCTCGTGCTGCGACGGGCCGACTTCGTGGTGCACGTACTCGACGGGGATCCCCATCGACTCGAGCGCTGTGATCGTCTCGTTTCGAAGCTCCCAAGCCGCGTCGAGCGCGGTCATCGCGAAGTAGCCGCCCTCGTCGAGCGTCTCGGTACCCCGGTCGTCTCGAAAGAGGAAGTACTCGAGCTCGGGTCCGACGTTGAACGTCTCGAAGCCCATCGACTTCATGCGTTCTAGCGCCCGCTTGAGGACGTACCGCGGGTCGCCCTCGTACGGCGCGCCGTCGGGCGTGACGACGTCGCAGATCATCCGCGCCACCTTCATGCCGCCGTTCGGCATGAGCTGGAAGGTGGCCGGATCGGGAATCGCCACCATGTCGGACTCCTCGATCGGGTTGAAACCCGTGATCGACGAGCCGTCGAAGCCCATCCCGTCGTCCAGCGCGTCCTCGAGCTCGGCAGGGGTGATGGCGAAGCTCTTCAGGTGCCCCTCGAGATCGGTGAACCAAAGGTGAACGAAGCGGACGTCCTCGCGCTCGACCCGCTCCAGGACCTCCCTCCTCGCCGCGGGATCGCTTGTCGCCCGCCCGCTGTAGCGCTCGTCCTCGACCATCCCCATACGCGCCTCCTTAAACGAAAAGGCCCCGGGCGTCTCGCCCGAGGCCACGTCGCCTCAACCAGCGATTCTCACTATAGCGGGCGCCGCCGACGGCGTCTGGTGCCGCCGGGCGGCCTGCTACGCGAACGCCGTCAGGTACGGCTGCCAGCCGTCCGGGATCCTCGGCGCGGCGAGCGTGACGAAGAGCGCCGGCGCCGGTGCATGCGGGAGCTTGTGGAGCCGCATCCCGGCCTCGTCGAGCGTGCGATCGCCCTTGCGGAGGTTGCAGGGGGCGCACGAGGTGACGACGTTCTCCCAGACCGACTCGCCGCCCCGGCTGCGTGGCACGACGTGGTCGAGCGTAAGCTTCCCGCTCTCCGTGCCGCAGTACTGACAGCGCCAGCGGTCGCGGGCGAAGAGCGCACGCCGCGAGATCTTCCGCTGCACGGACTTCGGAACGCGGACGTACTGGAGGAGGCGGATGACATGGGGCCAGACGAACTCGGCCGCGGCCGACCGGAGCGGCTTTCCGACGTCCGCGATGACCTCGGCCTTCCCCTTGAAGACGAGGACGTGGGCGCGCCGGACGCTGCAGACGTTGAGTGGCTCGTAGCTCGCGTTCAGGACGAGAACGTGGCCCATGCGGCAAAAATCGTAGCCTGCGTCCGGTCTACGGCTCGGGGAGAACGAGCTCGAGGACGTCCTCGCCGGCGGGCACGAACCCGCGCTCTCGGTAGAACGTGATCGCCCGGCGATCGCCCTCGGAGACGACGACCCGAAGGGTCCGCGCCCCTCGCCAGATCGCGTAGCCCTCCGCATACTCGAGGAGCTGGCGCCCGACTCCCTCGCCCTCGTGGTCGGGACTCACGAAGAGCTGGTCGACGCGAACCCGCGACTCGTCGGACTCCTCGAGAGCGACGTAGCCAGCGGCCGACCCCTCGACCTCGGCGACGAAGACCGTCTCCCGCTCGAGGACGGCGAGCGTTCGCTCGTCCGCGCCCCGGTCGATATTCGCAAGGCCGAAGAGGATCGGCTCGTCCTCTCGGCGGAAGGGACGGATTTGCGCCTTCCGGTACACCCCTACGGCGAGATCCTAGTGCCGCGGAGGCACGACGTCAGACCGCCATCGCGCGGTCGACTGCCTCCTGCTCCTCCGGCGAGAGCGCGACCGAGGGGCGGCCGCGGTCGAGCTCCTTCACGTAGATCCGGGCGTAGTCACGGCCCTGAATCGCGCTCACGACGATGCCGGAGCGCGCGGCGTCCAAGAACGCGAGCGAGGCCGACTGGTGACCGCCGGCGTCCTCGTAGGCGTCGTAGCGGACGATCGAGGTGCGCGAGAGGCAGCCGTCTATCCGCCGGTCGACGCGGGAGAGGCCGACGCCCACCTCGTCCACGGCCCGGTTCAGGTCGTCGAGCCGCGCTTGCAGCGAGACCGCGAAATCGACGAGGTCGTCCTTGCCGGCGCCGAGCAGCACGGTCTGGGCGCGGCGCACGCGGCGGAGCTTCAGGTAGAAGGCGAGCGCGAAGACGAGAGCGAGGCCTGCGGCGACGGCCGCAGCGATCGCGATCACGGCGAGCGTCGTGTCGCTCATCGGCTCCTACAGCGTGAAGATCATCGGGTACTCGGCCACGTTGTTGTTCGTGTTCTCCTCGCCCGCGACGGGCTCGACCGTCACGCGCAGGATCACCTCCGGGCCGAACGCGACCGTTCCGAGGTCACGGAAGACGACCGTCTTCGTGTCGCCGGGATTGATGGCGTCGATCGTCGCTTCCTTGCGAATTGGTTGCGGGCTCTGCTGGATCGTCAGCGTGACGTTGACCTGCGTCTCCTGGTTGTCGCCGGAGTTCTCGACGGCGACCTCGAACCCGAGCCGATCGGAGACCTTGACCGTGTTCTCGTCGTCTCGCGACAGCTCCTCGCCGCTCGGAAGAGCACGAACGGAAGCGACGCTGTTGCCGTGAAGGCCGCTCGCCGTGGGCGGCTTCGTCAGGCGCTCGTAGACGAGCTGCCAGGAGCTCGGGCTCGCGAACTCGCTGTTCGTCACGAACCGCGACGGCGGCACGGCGACGTCCGCGACGCCGCGCTCGTCCATCACGGTCTTCGCCGGATCCTCAAAGAAGTCCTTGTAGATGACGTCGCTCGCGACGAGCCGCGTCGCCTGGTCGGCGAGCAGCCTTCCGGTCCCGTGTGCGGCCCCGCCCGCCTGGTTCTGGCCCTCGTCGGCCTGCCCGGCCGCGCGAAGACCAGCCACCTGCGAGAACGCCCGCGCGAGGCCGTTCAGCCCGCTGACGCGGAGCTCGAGGGCGTCGACGAGCCTCTCGTGCTGCTCGCGGAGCGGGCCGGGAGCGTCGAGCGCCTCGGCCTGCCGCACCGTCTGGCTCTGCCGACCGCGCAACCCGTCGAGCTCCCCCTGGATGTCCTCGAGGTGCACGCCGGACGAGAAGATGAGTTGGTTCAGGTCGCGCCCGATCGAGGCTGACTCGGCGCCGATCGACTGCACCTGCTCCATGTAGTTGCGGTACTGCGCGGTCTTGCGGTCCTCCTGACAGCTCGAGACCCAGACGACGATGAGGACGACGAGGGCGATGGCACCGGCGATCAGCGCGGCGAGACGGAGGAGAGGCGTGCCGCTCGGAGGTGGTCGCGTCGGGAGTCGCCGGCGCCGCAGCCGCGGTGCGGCCGGCTCGCGTGTCGTCTCCCTCGTCGGCGAGTCTTCGAAGAAGTCGAACTCGAACGACTCGGTGTCGGTTCTCTCTCGCTCGGCCACGGGCGAAGGGCTCGAAGAACGCGGCCGAGTGTAACAGCCTCGCATCTCGACACCCCGTTTTGCAGGACTTTGGTGCCGCGACGCCAAGAGCGGGTCCACGATGGCCGAGGCGGTCGCCCGAAGAGAAGATGTGGCAGCGGCCGGGCACGACCTCGTGGCGGGCCGCTACCGGCCGCTCCGCCCGCTCGGAAGCGGGGGCTCGGGGTCGGTCTGGCTGGCGCGCGACGAGGAAGGCGCGCGAGACGTCGCGCTCAAGGTCGTGCGTCGCGAGGGCAAGGCGGCCTCGCGTGCAGAGCGCGAGGTCGACGCAGCCACCCGCCTTCGCCATCCGCGTTGCCTGCGCGCGCTCGCGCTCGACCGAGACGACGAGCACGTGTACGTCGCGTACGAGTACGTCCGCGGGCGGACGCTTCGCGAGGCGATGCGCTCGGGCGAGCTCGACGACCGCTCTGCCGTCGAGGCGGCGGCGCAGGTGCTGGAAGGGCTCGCGCACGCGCACGGAAAGGGCGTCGTGCACCGCGACGTGAAGCCGGCGAACGTGATGCTCGAGGACGGCGACGACGTGAGCGTTCGTCTCCTCGACTTCGGCCTCGCGCGCGTCGACGAGGCGGACCCGCTGACCGCCGCCGGAGACGTTCCCGGGACGCTCGCGTACATTGCCCCCGAGCGGCTCGACGGGGTTTCCGCCTCCGGCCCCGCGGACGTCTGGTCGGTGGGCGTCCTCCTCTGGGAGGCGCTCGCCGGCTGGCACCCGTTCGCCTCGGCCTCGCCGGTCGAAACCGCGCGGCGGATCCGGGAGGGCGCCCGGCCGCTCGCGGGGGCGCGACCCGACCTGCCTCCCGAGCTCTGCATCCT
>JALZFU010000383.1 GCA_030861385.1 Actinomycetota bacterium | reverse complement strand
CGTCGGGATCACGCGCGCGGTCGACGTGCCGTGGCGCTACGCGGAAGCGGGCTCGCGCTTCGTCAGCCGCGGCGGCCTACGCGCAGCTTGACCAACCTGTTCGGCGCCGCGGCGAGGCCGCCACGCGGGGACTGGGCGAGGACGATCCGCGCGTTCCCGTCCGCGAGCGACTCGACGATCGGAATGAGGCCGCGCCGGGCGAGAAGCGCCTGCGCCCGCTCGAGGGGCAACCCGACGAGGCGCGGAACGACGCCGTCGATCGCCTTCGTCGTCACGAGGCGAACGGTGTCCCAGGAGGAGAGGGTTCCCGACCTCGGATACTGGTCGACGACGATCCCGACGCGCTCTCCCGGCTCGGCCGGGCGGCTAACCACGTCGGCGGCAAGCGGCTGGCGGGCGAGTCGCTCCTCGGCCTCCGCGACCGTAGCGCCGATGACCCGTGGCACGTCGACCTCGTTCGGCTTGCAGCTCGCCTGCTTCTCGGGCTCGAAGCCGGACGCATAGAGAAGCTCGTGCGCGTCGCGGCAGTTCCCGTTGTCGCGAAGCCATTCGCCGTTTCGGCGAACGACCCTCACCGGGACGGCGGAGCGGTACTCGGGCGCCGGGAAGTACTCCGAGGGCTCGTCCAGGTAGCGGAGCGCTTCCTGCATGAACGTCTTCCAGATCAGGGCCGGGTACGTTCCGCCGGCGACCGGGGCGCCGTGGAATTCGGTCAGCATGGGGAGGAGCTTGTTCGGGTATCCGACCCAGACCGCGACCGCGAGCTGCGGTGTATACCCGACGAACCAGGCGTCGCCGTAGTTCTCGGTCGTTCCCGTCTTGCCGGCGGCGGGCCGGTCGGCGAGCGCGGCCCGCTCCCCCGTTCCCTCCTCGACGACGGTCTCGAGGATCGCGTTCATCGTCGCGGCTTCGTTCGGGTCGAGGATCTGCTCCTTCACGGGGGCGTTCTTCTCCACTCGGTCACCGTCGACGACCCTGAGGACGGCGCGCGGCCGGTTGCCGAGCACCTCGCCGTCGACCCTCGCGCCCCCGTTCGCGAAGGTCGAAAACGCCCTCGCCATCTCGAGCGGGTTGACCGCCTCGGCGCCCAAGCCGATCGCGAAGTAATCGTCGAGCGGGCTCGCGATACCCAGTTCGTGCGCCATCCGGCGGATGTTCCCGGGGCCGACGAGGGCCGTGAGCTGAGCGTAGACGGCGTTGTCCGAGTACGTCGTTGCGTCGACGAGGTCGATCGTGCCGAGGTACGACCCCTCGTAGTTCTCGACTGACCAGAGCTTGTCGCCGAGGTTGATCACGGTCGGCTTGGACTCGAACGTCGTCTCCGGCGAGATCCCCATGCCGAGCGCCGTCGCGAGGACGAACGGCTTGAACGCGGAGCCCGGCTGCCGCTCGCCCTGCACGGCGAGGTTGAACTGGCTCTCGCGGAAGCTTCCGCCGCCGTACATGGCGAGGACGCGTCCGTCCCGTGGGTCGATCGCGACGAGCGCCGCCGAAGGCCCGTGCAGCGGCCCGAGCCACTTCTCGACGGCGTGGCGCGCCCGCTTCTGGAGCTCGAGGTCGATCGAGGTTGTGACGCGCAGGCCGCCCCCGAAGAGCTCGCCGGAGCCGTAGTGCGAGATGAGCTGCTGCTTCACGTACTCGACGAAGTGCTGCGCCGGCCCGCGCGTCCGCGGAAGCCGGACCTCCTGCGGGCGCGGCAGGCGCCGGCGGCTCGCACGCTCGAGGTCGCGCTCGGTGATGAGGCCCTGTGCGAGCATGAGCTGGAGGACGGTCTGCCGCCGGGCCCGCGCCGCTCGCCGGTTCGCCACGGGATCGTAGGCGACCGGGTTGGCCGGAATTCCGGCGAGGAGCGCTGCCTCGGCGAGGTCGAGATCGCGCGCGTGCTTTCGGAAGTAGACCTGCGCCGCCATCTCGATCCCGTACGCGCCGTTGCCGAAGAAGACGGTGTTCAAGTAGGCGGTGAGGATCCGGTCCTTCGACCACCGTCGCTCGAGTTGCCAGGCGAGCGCGGCCTCCTTCAGCTTGCGGCTGATCGTCCGGTCGCTCCAGCGATACTGGTTCTTGACGAACTGCTGCGTGATCGTCGAGCCTCCCTGCACAGCCTCCTTCTCCCGAAGGTCGGCCCAGACCGCGCGGGCGATGCCGCGGACGTCGACGCCGCGGTGCTCCCAGTACCTCCGGTCCTCGACGGCGACGATCGCCTGCTTGACGACGGGAGCGATCTCCTCGGAGTCGACCACGATCCGGCTCTCGCGGCCACGGAGGACGGCGAGGACGGTCTTCCCGTCGGACGCGTAGACGTAGCCGTCCTCCTGGAGCTCGGCTTCGTTTCGGGGGTCGAGCCTCGGAATCTCGCTCGCGATCGCCGTCACGAGCCCGTACACGAACGAGACCGCGCACACGAGCCCGAGAACGCTCGCGAGAGCGAGGAGCCGAAGCTTGCGGACTCGACGCTTCCGCGGCTTCCTCTCTCGTCTGCGGAAGAGCACGAAAGGCGGGATTCTACTCCCGCCTTGGGCCGAGCCCGTGCCTCTGCGCTAGGCGGTCTCGGCGGAGAAAAGGGGCTTGCCTCGCGGTCGCTCGGCACCCCCCTCGTCCTCGACCGTCACGGCGACGACGGCTCCACGCGGCACCCGACGCACGAGCCGAAAAACGGTTCGTTCGCCGCCCCCGCGAAAGAGGCCCGCCGGGCGCGGCTCGCCGTTCTCGATCACCCACGCCTCGTACGTCTTCTTGGCCGGGGCGCGGTCGAGACGCGAGACGACGAGCGCGGCCTCGCCGGTGGGGGTGACGACGAGGCTGCCGTTCGCGCCCGAGAGC
>JALZFU010000370.1 GCA_030861385.1 Actinomycetota bacterium | reverse complement strand
CGCGCACCCCGAGATCGGCGAGATCGAGGTGAATCCGCTGCTCGTGCTGCCGCGCGGAGCGATCGCGCTCGACGCGCGCGTCGTGCCCGCTGAGGAAGGAGGCTCGCGTGCTGGCTGAGGGAACGTTCGACGGAAAGGTCGCGGTCGTCACCGGAGGCGGGAGCGGCATGGGCCGCGCGATGGCGCTCGAGTTCGCGCGCCTCGGCGCTGCCGTCGTGGTGGCCGGGCGCCGCCCCGACCCGCTCGCCGAGACGGCGTCGCTCGTCCAGGAGGCGGGAGGAAGAGCGCATCCGCAGCCGACCGACGTCCGCGACCCTGAGCAGGTGGAGGCCGTCTTCGATGCCGCCCTCGAGCGCTTCGGACGCGTCGACGTCCTCGTCAACAACGCGGCCGGCAACTTCGTCGCGCGGGCGGAGGATCTCTCGCCGAACGGGTGGCGCGCCGTCGTCGCGATCGTCCTCGACGGCGGCTTTCTCTGCTCCCGCGCCGCCGCCCGGCGGATGATCGAAAGCGGAGACGGGGGCGCGATCGTGAGCGTCCTCGCGAGCTACGCCTGGACGGGCGGTCCGGGCACCGTTCATTCGGCCTCGGCGAAGGCGGGCCTTCTTGCGATGTCCCGGACGCTCGCGGTCGAGTGGGCCCGCCACGGGATCCGGGTCAACTGCATCACGCCCGGGCCGACGGACACGGAGGGGGCGGGGACGGCGCTTTGGCCCTCGCCCGAGGACCGGGCCCGAGTTACGCGAACGGTGCCCCTCGGGCGTCTCGCGACCGTCGAGGAGGTGGCGTGGTGGACGACGGCCCTCTGCTCGCGCTACGCGGACTACGTGACCGGTGCGAACCTCGTCCTCGACGGCGGCCACTGGCTCGAGCAGGAGGGCTACATGCGCGCGCTCGCCGACCGCTCGCGCTAGGGGTCGGCCTCCGCGAGAGCGGAGTGGACGAGGCGCTGGAAGTGCTGGATCAAGTGCTCGCTCGACACGAGGAGCCGTCCCTGCGGCACGAGCCCCGAGTCGAGCCCCCGCTGGACCGACTCGACGAGCGCGTTGTCCTCCTGCCCGACGACGTTTCCGAAGGCGGCGATCTCGGCGACTCGCTCCTCGTCGACGTCTGGCGGGAAGAAGTAGTCGGAGCGCGTGCGCGTGCGACCCGGTCCCGCCGGCGCGATCACGAACACGGTCGCGTTGGGCGGGCCCGGCACGACGTTCAGCGTAAACGTCGGCCAGACATAATGGAACTGGCTCTCCGTCACCTCCCCGCGCGGGTCGTACGCGACCTCGGCCGGGCGCTCGAGCGCACCCGGACGCACCGGCGCGATCTGGCTCGAGCACCACCCCCGCGCCTCGAGCCGGTAGGCGTCGGGATCGACGTCGATGAGCTCGCTGAAGGACGGGTGCGCGACCGGGCAGTGGTAGCACTCGAGGAAGTTCTCGACGACCACCTTCCAGTTCGCGGCGACCTCGAACTCGTTCCGCATCCGAAACGCGAGCGACTCGAGCTCGAGGCCGCTTCCCTCGACGAGGGCCGGCAGGTCGGCGAGGAACTCGGCGAGAGGAGGCGCCTGGAGGTCGGCGTTCACGAACACGAACGGGCCCCAGAGGTCGACCTGGACGGGGAGGAGGGAGAACCGGGAGGGATCGAAACCCGGCTCGCGATCCGAGCGCGGCGCCGCGCGGAGGGCGCCGTCGAGCCCGTACGTCCAGGCGTGGTACGGGCACTGGAGGCTCGCGCGGTGGCCCGCCCCCTCCGCGACCACGTGCGCCCGGTGGCGGCAGACGTTGACGAAGGCGCGAAGCGCGCCGCGGTCGTCGCGCGTCACCACCACCGGGACGTGGCCGGCGAGGCAGGTGAAGAAGTCGCCGGGGCGCTCGACCTCGCCGACGTGTCCGGCGTATTGCCATGCCCGGCGGAAGATCCGCTCCTTCTCGAGCGCCCAGACGCGGGGGTCCGAGTACCAATCGGCCGGAAGCGTCCATCCGTCGGCGAGCGCGGCGGAAAGCGCGACGTCCCTCTCGATCTCAGCGGGCATGGGCCTCGATTCCCCGCTTCAGCAGGCAGCGCGCGATGATGAGGCGCTGGATCTCGCTCGTCCCCTCCCAGATCCGATCGACGCGAAGCTCGCGGTAGTGACGCTCGGCCGGGTTCTCGGCCATGTAGCCGCGGCCGCCGAAGATCTGCACCGCGCGATCGGCGATCCGCCCCGCCGTCTCCGAGGCGAAGAGCTTGGCCATCGCGACCTTCGCGTGGACCACCTTCGGCTCCGCGCTCTCCCACTCGGCCGCCGCGTGGTACGTCATGAGCCGTGCGGCCAGGAGCTCCGTCAGCGAGTCGGCGAGCATGAACTGGACCGCCTGGTGCTCGGCAAGCGGCTGACCGAAGGCGACGCGCTCGAGCGACCAGGCGCGTGCGAGCTCGAGGAGGCGATCGGCGGCGCCGCAGCAGCGCGCGGCGATCATGAGCCGCTCGACCGTGAACCACGTCCGCGCGCCCTCGCCCCCCGCGTTCGGGACGCGGTTGGCCTCCGGAACTCGGCATTCCCGGAGCCGGATCTCCGGGTGCTTGTAGAGGTACGGGTCGTGCATGAAGCGCGGCGTCCGCACGATTTCGCACCCGGGCGTGTCGCGATCGACGAGGAAGAGCGTCTGCTCCCCGTCGGCGACGGCGAGGACGATGAAGAAGTCGGCCTTCTCCCCTCCGGTGACGAACCACTTCTCGCCGTTCAGGACCCACCCGTCGCCGTCGCGGCGCGCCGTCGCCTCGATCGCGGCCACGTCCGACCCCGCGCCGGGCTCGGTCACCGCCCACGCCTCGTGACGCTCGTGACGGAAGACGGGAAGGACGAAGCGCTCCACCTGCTCCCGGTTCGCGATCGCGAGGAGCTCGACCGGCCCGCGCTCGGCGAGGATGAAGCCGAGGCCGTTCGTCGCCTTCCCGGCCTGCTCCTCGAGGACGACCTGCCCGAGCATCGAGAGCCCACCGCCGCCGTGCTCCTCCGCCACGTTCAGGTTCGAGAATCCGGCCGCTCGCGCCTTCGCCCGGAGCTCGTCGATCTCGCTCCCGTCGATTTCGCCGCGCTCGGCGATCCGCTCCTCGACCGGGTAGATCTCCTCCTCGACGAACCGGGCCGCGCGCGCCTGCAGGTCGCGGAGCTCGGCGGGAAGGGCGGGAACCACGACGCGCCATCTTGACCGGTGCGCGCCCCGGGTGTAAACCCGGATCGGTGGTCAGGGTCGCGTGCTGCCAGATCGTGCCCGAGGTCGGTGACGCCGAGGGGAACCGCCGTCGCGCCCGGGAGGCGGTGCGGGAGGCCGTCGACGCCGGGGCGCGCCTCGTCGTCCTACCCGAGCTCTCCACCTCGGGGTACGTCTTCGAGTCGGAGGAGGAGGCGCGCGTGCTCGCCCAGCCGGCCGACGGCGGCGCGCTCCGCGACTGGGCGGACGAGGCGGCCCGCGGCGACGCCGTCATCGTCGGCGGCTTCGCCGAGGCTGGTGACGACGGCCTTCTCTACAACTCGGCCGCGGTGGTCGACGCGACCGGCGCCGTCGCGGTCTACCGGAAGCTCCACCTGTGGGACCGCGAGAAGCTCGTCTTCGAGCCGGGGAGCAAGCCCGCGCCCGTCGTCGAGACACTCGTCGGCCGCGTGGGCGTCGCCATCTGCTACGACCTCTACTTCCCCGAGCTCGTGCGCGGGCTCGCACTCGCAGGAGCGGATGTCGTCGCGCTCCCGACCAACTCGCCGCGCCTCCCGCGTCCGGACGGCGAGCCGCCGATCGAGATCACGATCGCCGCGGCGCAGGCACATCTCAACCGCGTGTTCTTCGCGGTCTGCGACCGCGCCGGTCGCGAGCGCGGTGTCGACTGGGTCGGCGGGAGCGTCGTCTGCGACGAGAACGGCTGGGTCCTCGCCGGTCCCCCCGACGGCTTCGGCCCCGGGCTCGTCCTCGCCGACTGCGAGTTCGGGCGCGCGCGCGACAAGGCCTGGGGCGAACGGAACGACGTCTTCGGCGACCGCCGCCCCGAGGTCTACCGGCTCGGGGACGTGACCGCAGTCGCCTGAATCCGCCGGGTCGCGAGCGTTCCTTCGAGGATCGCCTCCTCGAGCGAGCGGGGCGTCAGACAGTCGCCCGCCTCCTCGACTCGGAGCCCGAGCGCACGGAGCCCGGGCGCGAGGCCGTCGACGGGGACGCGTCCGAGCGCGAGCACGACGACGTCTGCGGCGAGCTCCGTCTCGACCTCGGGCGCGAACGCGTTTCGAAAGAGGACGGCGCCGCGCTCGGCGCCCACGAGCTCGAGGTGGTGCGCCACGCGGACATCGGCCCGGTAGAGGCGCTGGAGGTACAGGGCGCGCGCGTACTGGTGAAGCGCCTCGCCGACCGCGACCGACGCGACGGCGAGCGTGACGTCGTTCCCCCGGCGCGCGAGGAGCTCGGCCGCGTCAAGCCCGGCTGGGTCGCCTCCCCAGTCGACGACGACCACGCGCCGTCCAAGAGGCCGCGCGCCCGTGAGGACGTCCCACGCTTGCAGCTCCTCGACCCCCTCGAGCTCGAGGTCGTACGGGCGGAATGGGCGTGCCCCCGTCGCGACGACGACCGCGTCCGGGGCGAGCTCCGATACCTCCTCCGGGCGCGTCTCGACGCCGGCCCGTAGCTCGACGTCGCCGGCCGCGAGCAGGCGCTCGTAGTTTCGCGTGAGCGCCTCGGCGAGTTCCGCACGGGCCGGTGCGGCTGCCGCGAGCGCGGCCTGGCCGCCGATCCGCGCGCTTCGCTCGAGGAGGAGGACCTCGTGCCCCGCAGCGCCGGCCTCGGCCGCCGCCGCAAGG
>JALZFU010000322.1 GCA_030861385.1 Actinomycetota bacterium | reverse complement strand
CGAGCGACCCCGCGCCGCGCCAACCCCAGATCAGCAGCACGTCCTCGTCGCCCGTGTTGTCGAAGCCGTGCCAGTGACCGCGCGGCGTGAACACGACGTCGCCCTCGCCCGCCGGCTCGGTTCCCCGATCGGTGTAGATCCGTCCAGTGCCGGCGACGATTAGCAGGAACTCGTCGGCGTTCGGGTGGCGATGGCGATCGTGGCGACCGCCCGGCGGGATCACCGTTCGTCCCACGACGAGCCCCTCGGATCCGGCGGCCTCGGCGTCGATCAGGAACTGCACCTGCATCTCGACCCAGCCTTCCTCTTCTCGCAGGCCGCGGACGAGCGGGACGTCGCGAACGTTCGTGCGGTACGGCTCGAGGGTCACGCCATCCCGTCGAGTCGCCGGTAGACCTCGTAGACGGTCGCGAAATCGCGCTCGGCGAGGCCGACCCCCCGGCACGAGTTGAGAAGCTCGTTCGCCGCCGCGCCGATCGGCGCCGCCGCTCCGAGCGTACGTGCCAGCTCGAGCGAGAGAAGCATGTCCTTCTGCTGGAGATCGACGTCGGCCCACGCCACGTCGGGCATCTTCCCCTCGAGGATGAATGGCCCCCGATAGCCGAGGACCGGCGAGCCGACGACGCTCTTCAACATCGCGTCGACGGCCACCTCGCGCGCGATCCCTCCCTTCTCGGCGAGCGCGACGCTCTCGCAGAACGAGACGACTTGGACGACGAGCGAGAGGTTGATCGCGAGCTTCATGAGGAGCGCGTGGCCGTTCTCGCCGATCCGGATCACCTTCGGGCCGATGTCGAGGAGGAGCGGCCGGACGCGCTCGAAGGCCGCCTCGTCACCTCCGACGAGGATCGCGAGCTGCCCCTGCTCGAGCGTCGCCGGGCTGCCCGAGACGGGGGCGTCGAGCATGGTCCCTCCGACGTCGGCGACGCGCCGAGCGAAGGCACGGCTTCGGTCCGGGGCGATCGTGCTCATGTCGAGGTAGAGCGCCCCGCGACCGAGACCGGCGAGGATTCCGTTCTCGCCCGTGAGCACCGCCTCGACCGCGGGCGCGTCGGTCAGCATGCTGAACACCACCTCGGCCGACGATGCCGCCTCCCGCGCGGTTTCGACCCAGTCCATCCCCTCGTCGACGAGCGGGTCTGCCCTCGCCCTCGTCCGGTTCCAGCCGGTGACGGCGTGCCCGGCCGCGAGAAGGCGCAGGACGATCCCGGCCCCCATCGCGCCGAGTCCGACGAACGCGACGCGCACGCCGCGACTCTACGCCGTCTCCGGCTTGCCGGTTGCGAGTTGCGGCCGGATCTCTCGCTTCGGCGTCGCTAGCGCTCAGCTCGAGACGGACACGTCTCGGTAGCGCGCGTCGAAGAGACAGTAGAGCGCGTAGCAGACGAACCCGGCCGCCGTGACGCCGAGCAGGACGGAGCCGTAGCTCGCCTCCGCCAGCTTGTGCAAGGCACCGTCGAGGCCGATCGCTTCGTCGGGGTCGTACTCGATTGCCGCTTTCGTGACGAAGATGCCGATCAACGCGAACACGACGCCGCGAGCGACGTGACCGGCGACGCCGGCGCGGGCACCCCACCGCCGCTCCGTCCCGCTCATCTCGCCGGTCCGCCATTTGTCCTCGAACTTCGTCGTCAGGCCGCGGTAGGCGTTCCATGCGCCGGCACCGACGATCGCCAGCCCGGCGAGCCCCACCAGCCACCGTCCGGCCGGCCAATCGAGGACGCCCGCGGTCGTGCTCTTTGCCTTTTGATTCTGCGACTGGCCGGCGCCTGCACCCGCGACGATCCTGATCGTCGTGTAGGTCAAGCTCGCATAGACGGCGCCACGCGCGACGCACCCCACGCGCTTCCCCCATTTCTTGGCATCCCCCGAGGGGCCGTCGTCGTCCGCCCGCTCTGCGTACGCGCTCGCGAACCGCCAGAGCGCGTAGCCGGCGAAGCCGAGCGCGAGCAGGACCAAGAGCAGCTTCCCCAGCCCGTTCTGCGCGATCGTCGCGAGCGCGCCTTGCCGACTCGTCGCCTTCCCGCCCTCGCCCAGCGCGACCTGAATCGCAAGCACCCCGACGATCGCGTACGAGACGCCCTTCGCTACGAGCCCGCCGCGCGCGACCCAGGCGTACCAGCCGGTTCCCGTCTCGGCCTCTCGCCGCACTTCGGCCGCCGGCCGCTGCGTGGCCGCCTGCGCTCTCTCCGCTACCTCACTCCCGTGTCCGGTGTCCACGTCGTCCTTCCCTCGACACCGCCAGATCGGCCGTGACAGCGACCCCCCGGGACCCCGTCCGACGAACGCCGGAGTCCTCGTCGGCTTCCTGCTCGCGAACTCGAAGCCGTAAACGCAGAGCGGCCGCGAGCGGAAGGGAGACGGGCCAGGCGCGTGCGCGGCCGTTTTCGCAAGCGGACGGGGATCGAGCCCGCGACCCTCGACCAGATCATGCTCGCTCGCGCGGGTCGGATCAGCGAATCGGATCAGCGGTCGCCCGGGGATACCGCCCGCGAGGGCGTCATACGACGAGAGGCGACTTCACAGGAGGCGATGCAGGAGCCGGCGGCCACACGCGACGTCTCCATTGGCAACGGAAAGCCCCGCGCTTGCGGGGCTTTCTCTTGAGCGGACGACGGGGCTCGAACCCGCGACCTCCGGCTTGCAAAACCGGCTACGCACTTGGTGAACACAGGTGCATATAGGTGAACGGGACGGATTTTCCCCTACGTGCGGCGGTGTTCTAATGGCGCGTCCGACTGTCGATCCACGTCCGCTAGCTGCATATGACGGCGTCTGGCGTGTCGCGTAGCGGTGGCGTTGGCGGATGGGGCGCTTGCGCGAGAGAGGCGCGCCCCGACCTCCTGGTTCTCACCTACGGCTTCGCAGGTTCGAGTCTCAGTCGGAGAGAGGCTCGGCCGGGTGCTGACTCGGGATCGTCGGCGCGGACGTCCTCGAGGAAGCGCTCGGCGTCCTCGCGGCGGACGAACATGTCGACCGCCTTCTCGGTCTCAGCGCTTACGACGGCGTAGACGAGCACGCCGGTCGAAATCTAGTCCCAGTCTCCTCGTCGTCACGGCGGCTCGCAGCCGATGCCGTCGTTGTTGCTGTCAAGTCCGAACGGGTCCGGATCTTTCACAGGGAAATTCGTTGCGTGAACGTACCGCGGACCGTTACCGCTGCCACCGGCGCAGTCGTAGTCCGAGGCTGAAGGATCGAGGCAGAGCGTCGGATACGAAGGATCACAAGGCGGCGGAGGAGGAGGCGGAGGCGGAGGCGAGGTGATCCTCCAGCGCCGAACTGCGGGGGTCGGATCGACGTTTCCGACAGCGTCGCGAGCGCGGACGCGGAACGTGTGTCTGCCAACCCGCAACCGCCTGTACGTCTTGGGCGAGCTGCAACGGCGCCAGGGCCGGCGATCGAGCCGGCACCGGAAACTCGATCCCCGCTCTGACGACCGGAAGCGAAATGTCGCCCGATGCAGGCTCGTCGTCCTCCTCGGTGCAGCCGTGATGCGCGTGTTCGGCGGTGGCGGAGGAGGCGGCGGCGGAGGAGGCGGAGGAGGCGGCGGAGGAGGCGGAGGCGGCGGAGGTGGAGGCGGCGGAGGCGGAGGCGGCGGCGCCGTCAGAACGTACGTCCAAACCCCGACGTCGGGGGCGAAGTCGTAGTAGCTCGTAGCGGTCATCGGATCAGTCCCCCGCGCGGCGATCCAAAAGTCGAAGCCGGGGCTCGTTCCCCCGAGCTCACTCCAGTCGAGCGTGATCGTTGCGCCTCCGTTCCAGCTCCCGTGAAGCGAGGCCGGCGGAGTCGCGAGTTCCCAAGCCGTCCCGTTCCAGCGGCGAAAAGCAAGGTTCGCTTCGCCGTCAAATTCGATTGCGAACAGGCCGTTCGGTCCGGTGTCGAGGAAGATAGGGAAGAGATCACCGTTCCTGGGGGCGGGGCGGTTCGGGACGCGGACGTCGATCGTCAGCAGGCCGGCCGCATCATTCGTGATCGTGGTCGCGGTGATGTCCGGCGCGAGCCCCGCTTCGTTGTCGCCGGTCGGATCGGTGTAGACGTCTTCCACGGCCAGCCGCGTACTCAGCGTTCGACCTAGCGAATGGGCGAGCGGGACCTGCGTCCGAAGGGAGTCGAGCTGGTCACCGCGAAGGTCCGCACTCGCGGCGCTTCCCGTCGCGCCGGCGATTACGGCGCAGGCGACGATCATTGCGAGACGTCGCATCCGTCCTCCCCGGGGAATTGCTGTCGGCCGCGCGAGCTACTCGTGACGGGATGAAGCTTCCACTAGCGTCGACGTCTGTCAATAGGGGTGGCCCATCTGTGGCGTAGATTGCGGGGCGAGGGCGCGACGTGACACAGCGACGGACCGGTGCGCGGGTGAGGGCGTTCATCGTCGCTGCCCTCTCCGTGTTTCTCCTGCTCACGATCGGATCGCTCGCCTACCTGCTGTCCACCGGTGACCAGCTCGTGGAATGCGACTACACCGACTGCGGTCCAGCGGGCGAGTTCGCGAACGACTACGGCGCCCTTGTCCTCGCCGGATTTGCGCTCGTGTCGCTCGTCGCCGGGTGGGTGGCCGCGCGCAGGATCGGCTGAGGGACGGCCGCGGCTCAGGCGTCGAGCTCGACCGGCTCGAGGCGTAGCCGGTCGGCTAGCTCGGGATCGTCGGCCTGAACCTCTTCCAGGAACCGCTCAGCGTCCTCCCGGCGGACGAAGAGCTCGAACGCCTCTGCCTCGTCGGTGCCCTGGTCGACGATCCCGTAGATGCGCACTTGTGACCGTAGGGGGCCCGCTCACGCCGCCTCGTATGCGCGTGACCCCTTTTGCGGGCCCCCTGTCGCTGCACGCCCTGCATCCCCACCGGCCGGCAGCCGCAAAACGGCCTTTGCAATTTCGTCACGTTCGCTGAAGAAACGTAAAGTTCCGCGCACGCAAGTTCGGCGGTGTGCGCGCCACCTATGTAGGCGGGGCGCCGGTGCGGCCACTCTGGAAGCGGGTGCGGCGCCCCCTTCTCGGCGAGGAAGCGCTCGGCGTGCTCCCGCGCACGCCTGATGAGACGAAAACGGCCTCCGAAGAGGCCGTTTCCCTTGACAACCTAGGACTACCGGCCCGCGAGCGGGAGCGCCACTCCGCTCGCGCCGCGCGTCGTCAGCGTTGCGCTAGAGCAAGATGATCAGCAAGACGATCAGGAGAATGAGACCGAGAAGGCCGACTCCGATGTACACGAGGTACCTCCTTTCACTCTCGGGCCGCGATAGCAGTGTTCCTCTCCGAAACCTGCGTCGTTTCCGCCCGAGTTTCGCGAGTAGCGTCTTGGATACCTCCGAATCCGCGGACGTAAACTCACTTTCAAAACTCCCTTGCAATTGAATCCTGACTTTTGTTGATTACCGCGGGGAAAATCGGCGGCGATCACTTGGAACGACTCCCGCCGCTCTAGGAGCGCCTGAAGCGCATGCGCTCGTCGGCGCACCGAGGGGCGGCAGGACCTCGGCAGCAGACGCGCTTGGCGAGCTTTTCAACCGGCGCGCACTCGGACAACACCGCACGTCCCGCGCCGCTCTCCCGGAGCTCGTCACCGTCGGCGCTCCTTGTGCGGCTGTCCCTCATTCGAGGGAGGCGGAGTCCGTTTCGCGTGACCGATTGTGCCTCGACCGGGGCGAGGCCACCACACTCAGCCGCTGTTTCCGCCAGGTTGAGTCAACCTCGCCCCGGCTGTCCTGGCCAGACGGGTGATTGTCCTCAAACGTTAGGAGCAGGTGACGATCGTTTTCCTTGGTCGGCGGCCGCTGGCGGGTCGTTCCCACGTCGCTTGCGGTCGCCGACTTCCGCCTCCATCTCTTTCCGGCCGTGGCGTTACGCGTCGAGCTCGACCGGCTCGAGGCGAAGCCCGGCAGGTCAGCTAGCCGCCCTTCGTCCAGGTGCCGGTAAGCGTCGAATCGCGATCCGGGCACGCTTCGTCTTTCGGGGAAAGCGTTAGTTCGTCGCCTTCGAGCTTCCAGGTGTACGTCGCGGGTCGGTCGCCTTCGGCACAGAAGGCGTCCATACCGCTACCGAGGTAGGGGCCGATGCGCCATTCGTCCTCGGTAACGGTCAGCTCCTGCGATATCGAGAACCCCTCGGGGACGAAGACCTGCATCACCCTTTCACGGATGACGAGGCGCGCCCTCCCAGGGCTGGGCGTTTGCTCGCCTTGGTGGCGTCTCGCGGCTGTCCTCTCGATGTCCTTCTGAGTTATTTCGCGCGCGTAATCGCCGATGACCGCGTCAATCGGCCGGGTCGCCTCGCGCCCGGTTGTCGTCCGGGCTTCCTCTCCGTCTGAACCGCAACCGGCAGCGACGAGGAGTACCGCGACAACGGCGCTGACGACGACTCGCATCCTCGCTCTCGAAGTCTAGGCCGAGTCAGCAGAGGGAGAGAAGAACGTGATCTGCCTGCTGCCTGCCCGAGGGCAGAGCCGAAACGGAGGGCTCGAACCTGGCCGCACAGCAACCGCGGCACGGGGGCCGCCAGCGCTCGAGGTCGCCGACGTCCCAAATCGGCTCCGCCGCTATACCCACTTGCGCGACGCGCGGGTTGCCGAGGCGGCGGAGCGGTTCGCGGAGGTGTTCGGTGTCTCTTGACGAGCTCTCGGCCCTGGAGGACGAGCTCCGGCGGCTCCGGCGCGAAAACGCGAAGCTCCGGGCGCGCCTGTACGTCACGGACGCCGTCGTCGTCGCGTTCCTGGTTGCGGGCGTCCTTCGCCTACGATCGCTTCAAAGTACGGCCGCGAGTGGAGCCTGGGGGCGTCCTGGTCGTTCTGGCCGATCGCCTTGGCAATCGCCGTCTGGATCGCCCTCTCGGCCTTCGCCGCGCTCGACGCGATCATCCGGCACGTCGCCGACGACTATGTCACCGAACGGCTTCGGCGAAAGTCAGAATGACGCACGAGGTTGTCGTCTCCCGCGGTTGGGGCGGTGGCACGATCGCAGTCGACGAGCGCGCGCTCGGCGGCTTTCATGTCACGTTCGACGCAGGCGGCACGGGTGCGATCCTGCCGAGGAACACGCTCGCCGCGTACATGCTTTGCACCGAGATTCCCGACGGGGCGTATTTCGGACACTCGTGCCGACACGGCCCGCCTCCGCACCGGATCAAGGTGCTCATCTTCAAGTCTCACAACGACCCGGCCCTCTACAAGCGCCTCCGCGCGTTAGCAGGCAGTTAGTAGGCGTACACGCTTCTCCGGCGCGCCTCTCACGCGCTCGTGGTCGCACAGTGGTCGCAACGGTCGCCGCGTGTTGCCTCGTAGGAAACGGAAAGCCCCGTCGTTGCGGGGCTTTCTCTTGAGCGGACGACGGGGCTCGAACCCGCGACCCTCAGCTTGGGAAGCTGATGCTCTACCAACTGAGCTACGTCCGCGCGGCGGGTCATTCTAGCGAGGGATGGCGGGGCGCCGACCCGCCCCGACAATGGGAGTAGCGACAGACAGCGCGGCGCGCGGCCCGCCGGAGTAGGAGGTCTCGCATGCGAGCTGTTTTCAGAGTGAGGCACGCCGACGGTCAGACGATGAGCGAGTACGCGATCGTGCTCGCCGTCATCACGCCGGTGATCGTGGCCGCCTTCGCGCTGCTTTCCGACCGCTTCGTCGACCGTCTCGAGACGGTCGCGGGCTACTTCAGCTAACGGACGACGGACGCCGGCGCACCGAGCGGCGGCCTCGCCGCGATCACCGCTACGCCTCGGCGGAGCGTCCCGCTTGCAGGGACATGGCCAGGAACGCCGGTTCCCCGCCTATACGCGGTCGCACACGACGCCGGCGATCCGCTTTTTTGCCCTGATCCAGCGAAAGAGGGGCAGCCGCCGCAGAACTGCCCCTCACGAGCGACTGTAGCGTCCGTTACAGACAAACGGAAGAGGCAGCTTCGACCGGGACGCGCGTCAGAAGTGTTCCACCGGGGATAATCGCCGGGAGAGACAAGGAGGGACGATGGACGTACAGAAGCTCAATGAGACTGCGCGCGACCTTGTCGCCGAGGGCAAGGGGATCCTCGCCGCGGACGAGAGCACGGGGACGATCAAGAAGAGGTTCGACTCGATCGGCGTCGAGTCGACGGAGGAGTCGCGCCGCGCCTATCGCCAGATGCTCTTCACGGCGCCGGGAGCGTCCGACCACATCAGCGGGGTTATCCTCTACGACGAGACGATTCGGCAGTCGACCGACGACGGAACGCCGTTTCCGGAGCTCCTGGCGGGCGAGGGGATCATTCCGGGGATCAAGGTGGACACCGGGGCGAAGCGGCTCGCTTTCTCCCCGGAGGAGACGGTGACCGAGGGCCTCGACGGCCTCCGGGAGCGGCTCGTTGAGTACCGCGCCCTCGGCGCGCGCTTCGCGAAGTGGCGCGCGGTCATCACGATCGGTCGCGGGCTTCCGACGCCGGCGTGCATCCACGTGAACGCGCACGCGCTCGGCCGCTACGCGGCGCTCTGCCAGGACGAGGGCCTGACGCCGATCGTCGAGCCCGAGGTGCTGATGGACGGCGACCACACGATCGAGCGCTGCTACGAGGTGACTCGGGCGACGCTCGAGGCGGTCTACCACGAGCTCTACCTCCAGGGCGTCGCCCTCGAGGGGACGCTCCTCAAGCCGAACATGGTCCTCTCCGGGAAGGACGCGCCCGGGCAGGCGAGCGCCGAGGAGGTCGCGGAGGCGACCCTCCGCTGCTTGCGCGAGACGGTGCCGGCGGCGGTCCCGGGGATCGTCTTCCTCTCGGGCGGCCAGACGGACGAGGCGGCAACCGCGCACCTGAACGCGATGAACGCGCTCGGCGAGCACCCGTGGGAGCTCTCGTTCTCGTACGGCCGCGCCCTGCAGGCACCCGCCCTGAAGGCGTGGAGCGGCGAGGCCGAGAACATCGAGGCCGGCCAGCAGGCGTTCCTCCACCGAGCGCGCCTCAACGGAGCCGCGCGAACGGGAGGCTACTCGCCCGAGATGGAGGAGCTCGCCGCCGCGTAGCCGGGGCACGGACGCCGGCGGGGAGCGGACCCGCCGGCTCGTTGGGCCAGGACGACGCCGCGATGACGGCCGCTCCGCGACGAGGCCTACCGCCGCGCGCACGGTGCCATACCCGCATTGACATCGACCGCGCGCGCGATTCGGCCCCCACGGGACTCGCGGTTCGGGTACCCGCAATCAGCGGTACTCGAGGCCCGAGAGCTGCGAGAGCTTCTCGAACGCGTGCCACGCCTGCACGCGGCGCACGGTTCCCGAGCGCGACCGCATGACGATCGAATCGGTGACCGCGCCTTCGGGCGTGTAGCGCACGCCCTCGAGCAGGGCGCCGTCCGTAACCCCCGTCGCCGCCACGAAGATGTTGTCGCCAGCGACGAGGTCGTCGGTCGTGAGTACGCGGTCGACGTCGTACCCGGCGTCCACGAGCTTCCGGCGCTCGTCGTCGTCTCGCGGCCACAGCCGTCCCTGTACGGCTCCTCCCAGGCACTTGACCGCCGCCGCGGCGATCACCCCCTCCGGCGTCCCCCCGATTCCCATCATGAGGTCGACGGGCCGCGACGGGTTGGCGGCGGCGATCGCGGGGGCGACGTCGCCGTCGGTGATCAGGAGAACCTTCGCGCCGCATTCGCGGAGCGCGGCGATGAGCGCCTCGTTCCGGGGGCGGTCGAGGACGACCACGGAGATGTCGCCCGGCTTTGCTCCCTTCGCTTCTGCGGCGCGGCGGACGTTCTCCTCCGCCGACGCGTCGATCGAGATCGCCTCCGCGACGGTGGCGCCGCCCGCGATCTTGTCCATGTAGACGGCCGCGCCTGGAAAGAACATCGTGCCTCGCTCGGCGACGGCGATCACGGAGATCGCGTTCGGCTGCCCGACCGAGGTGAGGCGCGTCCCCTCGAGCGGATCGACCGCGACGTCGACTTCGGGCGGCTGACCGTTCCCGACCTCCTCGCCGTTGTAGAGCATCGGCGCCTCGTCCTTCTCGCCCTCGCCGATCACGACGACGCCCGCCATCGCGACCGTGTCGAGCACGGCGCGCATGCCGTCGACCGCCGCCTGGTCGGCGGCGTTCTTGTCGCCGCGGCCAACCCAACGCGCCCCGCTCAGCGCGGCTGCCTCGGTGACGCGGACGAGCTCGAGCGCGAGGTTCCGATCGGGACGCGTCCCGGCGGCAGCGGGCGCCGCGCTCGGCGAAGCCGACCCGGTCGGAGCGGCGGTCACGGAGAGGATCCTAAACGGCTACATCCGCTCGGGCGCGTCGACGCCGACGAGTCCGAGGCAGCTCGCGATCACGGTCTCGGTGGCGCGGCAGAGCCCGAGCCGCCACGTCTCGGCATCGCTTCCGAGGACGCGGTGGTGGTGGTAGAAGCGATGGAAGTCGTCGGCGACGCGGATCGCGTAGGCGGGGATCGCGTGCGGCGCGCGCCGCTCGGTCGCCTCCGCGGCGACGCGCGGAAACTCGGTTAGGCGCTTGACGAGGTCGCGCTCCTCGGAGGGGAGCCCGCCCGGCTCGGCACGGGCATCCGGCTCGGCGGCGTTTCGAAGGATCCCGGCGATCCGGGCGTGCGCGTACTGGACGTAGTAGACCGGGTTCTTCTCCGTTCGCTCGCGCGCCAGGTCGACGTCGATCTCGATCGTCTGCTCGTGACCGCGTGACACCAGGTACCAACGGGCGGCGTCGACCCCGATCTCGTCGATCAGGTCGTCGAGGAAGACGACGTCGCCCCGGCGCTTCGAGACCTTCCGCGCCTCGCCCGACTCGGTGAGGTGGACGAGCTGGTAGATCAGGACCTCCACCGAGTCGGGGTCGTGGCCGAGCGCGGCCGCGACGGCGCGCAGACGCCCCACGTACCCGTGGTGGTCGGCCCCGAGGACGTAGACGAGGCGGTCGAACGCGCCCGCGAACTTGTGCCGTGTGTGGGCGGCGTCAGCCGCGAAGTAGGTCGGTCGTCCGTCGGAGCGAACGACGACGCGGTCCTTGTCGTCGCCCCAGCGCGTCGTCGGTAGCCACATCGCGCCGTCCGCCTCGTAGAGCGGGAGCGCCGCGAGCGTCTCGTCGAGGTCGCGCTCGACCTCGCTCTGCCGAACCCAACTCCCGATGTGGACGCGGAACCGCTCGAGGGTGTCGCGGATCCGCGTGAGCACGGCCTCGACGGGGTCGTCGGCGAGCGCGGCGAGCTCGCCCACGTACGCGCCCCGATACCCGTCCTCGGGCGGCTCTTCCCCCCGTGCGCGCGCGGCGACCGACTCGCGGAAGCGCTCGATCTGCTCCCCCGTGTCGTTGACGTAGAACTCGCGCTCCACCTCGTGCCCGGCGAACTCGAGGAGGCGGGCGACGGAGTCGCCGTACGCGGCGTTTCGCGCCGAGGCGACCGTGAGCGGCCCCGTCGGATTCGCGGAGACGAGCTCGACCTGGACGCGCAGCGGGTCCGCGGCCGAGCGCGCGCCGTACGAGCGCCCGTTCGCGAGGATCTCGCCGACGGCGTCGCCGTACCAGGAGGCGTCGAGCTCCAGGTTGACGAACCCCGGCGGCGCCGCGGTCGCCCCTGCGATCCCCGGAACGCTCGTCGCCGCGCGCACGAGGTCCTCGGCGAGCTCCATCGGCGTTCGCCCACGAGCGGGCGCCGTTCGAAGAGCGACGCTCGTCGCGTAGTCGCCGTGGCCGGGATCGCGAGGTCGCTCGAGCGTGACAACCTCGCCCGCCACCCGGCCGAGCTCCCGCTCGAGCCGCTCGAGTGCGCGCGCCATCGACGAATGGTAGAGCCGAGAGGGGGAGAGCCGGGCTAGCGAGACCCGCGCTCGCGGAACGCCTCCGCCATCGCGATGCGCTCCATCGCGGTCGGGTGGGTCGAAAGGAGGATCTTCGCCCAGGACGGCGGGTCGGGATCGCCGAGAGACGTCACGGTGAGGCGCCGGTCGAGCTCGATCGCCGCGGTGGGATCGGCCGTCGCGGTGAGGGCGATCCAGTCCGCCTCCGCTTCGTAGCGGCGCGAGACCGCGTTTTGGAGCGGGAGCGTCGCGAGAGAGACGCCGAGCGCGACGAGGAGCCCGAGCGGAACGAGCGCGGGGTCGCGAAGGCCGCCCGGGCGGGCCCGTTCGGTCGCCCACGCGACCGCGAGGACGCCCGGGACCGCGAGAAGCGCGAACCATGCGAGCCCCTTCCAGAGGTGACGGCGCGAGACGTGGGCGAGCTCGTGCGCGGCGACGGCGAGAAGCTCGCGCTCGCGGAAGCGCCCGTCGAGGATCGTGTCGTAGAAGACGACGCGCCGGGTCGGGCCGAGCCCGGCCACGTACGCGTTCGCGGTGGTCGTCCTCCGGCTCGCGTCCGCGACCTGGACCGTCTCGACGCGGACGCCGATCCGCTCGCCGAGGCGCTCGACCCCCGTCGCCAGGCGGCGGTCGGACAGGGGGTGGAAGCGGTTGAAGAGGGGCTGGACGACGAGCGGCTGTGCGACGACGAAGAGGGCGCCGACGGCGACGAGCGCGGGCGCGCCGGCGAGCCACCACCGCCGACCGAGGCGCGCGGCGAGGAAAACGGCGCCCGCGACCGCGATCGAGACGAGAACGGCGCGGAGGCCGAGCCCGATCCCCTCGTCCGAGAGCCAGCCTCCCCAGCCCTGCCGGGAGAGGTCGTAGCGGCGATCCCACCAGTGGCGGACGCCGTCGAGAGGAAGCGTGACGACCCAGACGGCGACGACCGCGACGAGACCGACCGCGACGCCCGTCCGGACTCGCCCGCGCGCCAGGCGGCGAAGCGCGGCGGCGAGCGGGCGCCCCTTCCAGACGAGCACCGAAAGGACGCCGACCTCGAGCGCGAGCGAGCCCGCCCAGAGCGCTCGCGTCATCGTCCGGAAGTGCTCGGCCCGCTCGAGCTCGTCCCGATTAAAGTAGCGCTGCGGCTCGAGGTTGGGGAGATCGAGGTCGGGCACCTTCGTCCGCGCGAGAAGGAAGGCGGCGACCGCCCAGACGCCGGCGGCCGTGATCCCGACGAGGACGTGCGTTACGGTTGCGCGCGGGCCGTGCGCGCGTGCGTGATCACTGACGTCCACGGAAACCTGCATGCGCTCGAGGCCGTGCTCGCCGCCGTCGACGGCGAGGCGCCCGACGAGGTCTGGTGCCTCGGGGACCTCGTAGGGTACGGGCCCCACCCGAACGCGTGCTGCCGCCTCGTCGCGGAGCGCGCGGACGTCTGTCTGGTCGGGAACCACGATCTCGCCGTCCTCGGGCGCCTGGACCTCCGGGAGTTCTCGCACGACGCGGCCGAGAGTGCGCGCTGGACGGCAGCAGCGCTGGAGGACGAGCCGCGGCGCTTCCTCGAGTCGCTCGCGCCGAGCGCCGTCCGCGAGGGCGTCGGCCTCTACCACGCGAGCCCGCGGGATCCCGTCTGGGAGTACGTGCTCTCGGCGGAGGTCGCCGCCGCCTCGCTCGTCACCGCTCCCGAGCCGCTCGTGCTCGTCGGACACAGCCACGTCGCACTTCGGTTCGCGCTCACGCGCGGGACGTTCGAGGGCGGCCTCGCGCTCGACGGGACCGTGCTCGACCTCGGCGCGGCCGAGCGGTGGCTCGTGAACCCCGGCTCGGTCGGGCAGCCGCGCGACGGCGATCCGCGCGCTGCGTTCCTCGTGCTCGACCTGGACGCGCGCCGAGCAGCGTTTCACCGAGTCGAATACCCGGTCGAGCGGACGCAGGCGGAGATCCGCGATCGCGGTCTCCCGAAGACGCTGGCCGAGCGCCTCGAGCACGGCCTCTAGCGCGGCGCGCTCGCCGAGAGGACGCGGCTACGCGTACGGGAGGACGCTCTCGGGCGCGTCGTGCTCCGAGAGCCCGATGCCGTCGCGGGCGAGCGCGAGCTGGACCTCCTCGCGCGCCTTGTAGATCCGCCACTTCACCGTCGCAAGCGTGATCTCGAGGGCGTCCCCGATCTCC
>JALZFU010000200.1 GCA_030861385.1 Actinomycetota bacterium | reverse complement strand
CCGCAGGAACCTCGCGCCGCCGACGGGCGCGACGCCACCGATCCGACGGACGGCCTCGCGCGCATGCTCGGGCTCACGCGTCAGGAGCTCGACCGTGAACGTCCGGTACCGGCGCCGGCTTCGCTTGACGGCCATGATCTGCCCGTTCGGGATGAAGTAGAGGTCGCCGTTCAGGTCACGCATCACGGTCGTTCGGAGGCCGACCTGCTCCACGAGTCCCGCGTACTTCGAAGGCTCCACCTCGATGAAGTCGCCGACCCCGTACTGGTTCTCGAGGAGGATGAAGACGCCGGCGATGAAATCCGCCAGGACCTTTTGCGCGGCGAAGGCGAGGATGAGGACGACGAAGGTGGCGCCGGCCGCCGCCGTCAGCCGGTCCTCGACGAACACGCTGACGAGCATGGCGACGGCGGCTATGAGCAGGAGGTAGAGAACGGCGGTCGAGACGAGTGAGATCGCGGTCTCGCGGCGGCGAAGCTTGACCAGGTCGGCCGTGTCGCTCGGGTCGCCCGCCGTGAAGCGGCGCGAGAGCGCGTGCAGGCCGCGGTAAAGGCCGACCGCGAGAACGACGAGCGCCGCCGCCCCGAGGGAACGCGCGAGCCAGTCGGGGCCGAGGTCCACCGTCGCTACCCCGCTTCCGCCCGCGCCGACTCGTCCGTCTGGAAGAGCCCGAACTTGTTCCCCTCGCTGTCCTCGCAGCGCGCGTAGTGCCCGACGCCTTCGACTGGACCGCGGTCGCGCACCTTGCCGCCGAGCTCCTCGACGCGCCGGACGTGCTCGTCCAGGTCGTCGACGTAGAAGTAGGCCCAGAGGCCACGGTCGTCGCTTCGATAGAGCCCGACGCCCTGGCCGCCCTCGACCTGCGCCATCGCGTAGGGAAGCTCGCCCGGGTAGGCGTTGAACTCCCAGCCGAAGAGCGAGGACCAGAAAGCCTGAGCCCGCTCGGCGTCCTCGGCCGGAATCTCGACGTAGTTCAGCTTTGCGCTCACTCTCCCTCCCTCATTCAAGTTCCACCTCTGCGACGCCCGCGAACACGTCGCCGTCCCGCTCGGCTCGATAGCGCTCGAACACCGCGACCGCGACGGCCAGATCCTGCACTGCGAGCCCGGTCGAGTCGAAGACGGTGATCTCGCGCTCGTCTCTCCTGCCGGCCTCCTCGCCGAGGAGGACTCGGCCGAGCTCGGCCACCGCCTCGCGACGAAGGCGCCCGTGCTCGACCGCCCGGGCGATGTCGCCATTATGGCTCGCCTGCTCCCACTCGTCGCAGACGATCCGCGCCCGCAAGAGCTCCTCGAGCGCGATCTCGGCCTTCCCCGGGCCGTCGGCACCCATGAGGCTCGCGTGCTGACCGGCGTGAAGCGTTCCCGTCTCGAAGACCAGCTCCCGTCCGGGAGTGACGGTCACGACGACGTCCGCCGCGAGCGCCTCGGCGAGGTCGCTCGCCACCCGGCTCCGGTCGCCGAGCTCGGTGACGACGCGCTCGGCCTGCTGCGGGCGTGCGTCCCAGAGAAGAACCTCGCGGTCTCGGGCGAGGAACGTCCGCGCGACGGCGCGTCCGTTCACGCCGCAGCCGATGACGGCGGCGGGAGCGAACGTCCGCCGTCCGAGCGTCTCGGCAGCGAGGACGGCCGCCGCTCCCGTGCGGAGCGCGGTCACCGCCCCAGCTTCGAGGACGGCGCGAACCGCACCCGTCTCGGCGTCGGACAGGAGGACCACGCCGGTGACGGTCGGGAGCGCACGCGCGGGGTTGTTCGGAAACGACGTCACCCATTTGAGAACGGCGTAGCCTCCGCCGGACGCCGGCATGGCGCGAAAGTCGCCGTCCGGCGGCACCGGGAGGTAGACCTTCGAGGGCATGACCCACGCGCCCCGCGCGTGCTGGACGAACGCCTCGCGGACAACGTCGACCGCCTCGCCGGGATCGAGCGCGGCGTCGACGTGACCGGCGCCGAACACCGGGACAGACGGCACGCCTACGTATCCTAGGGGCGTGCGGGTCACCGTCTGCGACGTCGGGCCGCGCGACGGGCTCCAGAACGAGAAGACGTCGCTTCCGCCCGAGACGCGGGCCGAGCTTGTGAACCTCCTCGCGGCGGCCGGCGTTCCGCGCGTCGAAGCGGTGAGCTTCGTGAACGCGGCTCGCGTCCCCGCGATGGCGGGTCCCGAGGAGGTCGTCGACGCCGTAGTTCGCCGCGAGCGGGTTCAGTACGCCGGGCTCGTGCTGAACGAGCGCGGCTACGACCGGCTCCGCGATACGCCGCTCGACCGGGTCCACTTCACCTTCGCGGCGACGGAATCGTTCAATCGCCGAAATGCGAACGCGACCGTCGACGAGTCGCTCGCCACCGCTGCCCGCATCCTGGAGCGGGCGCGAAGCGACGGGATCCCCGCTACGGTGACGATCTCCGTCTCCTTTGGCTGTCCCTTCGAGGGGGCGGTGGATCCGGCCCACGTTCTCGCCCTCGCCGCGGAAGCGGTGAGGCTTGGGGCCGACGAGGTCGTCTTCGCCGACACGATCGGCGTCGGCGTTCCGAGTCGGGTTCGAAACGTCGTCGTCGAGGCCGTACAGCTCGGGCGTCCCGTCGGAATCCATCTCCACAACACGCGCTCGACCGGCTTCGCGAACGCGTGGGCGGCTCTCGGCGCCGGCGCCACGGTCTTCGACGCGTCGATCGGCGGCCTCGGCGGGTGCCCGTTCGCGCCGAAGGCGACGGGGAACATCGCCACCGAGGACCTTGTCTACCTCCTGCACGGCGAGGGCGTCGAGACGGGGATCGACCTCGACGCGCTGATCGGCGTCGCGGAGTGGCTCGAGGGCATCCTCGGCCGCGAGCTACCGGGCCAGGTCTACCGGGCCGGCGCGTTCGCCCCCGTCGAGGGCTAGTACCACTCCCTTACTTCGATCCCGGGCACGCGGCCTCAGCGTGTCTGCGGAAAGCCGAGGTCGACCGTGCTGGTCGCCGGGTCGGGCCAGCGGCTCGTGACGACCTTGCCGCGGGTATAGAAAGCGATCCCCTCCGGGCCGTAGATGTGCAGGTCGCCGAAGAGGGACGACTTCCACCCGCCGAACGAGTAGTAGGCGACCGGAACTGGAATCGGGACGTTGATCCCCACCATGCCGGCCTGGACGTCGAACTGGAACCGCCGCGCGGCGCCCCCGTCCCGCGTGAAGATCGCGGTCCCGTTCCCGTACGGGTTCTCGTTCACGAGACGAACCGCCTCGTCGTACGTCGCGACCCGGGTGACGCCGAGCACCGGGCCGAAGATCTCGTCCCGGTAGCAGCGCATCTCGGGCGTCACGTTGTCGATGAGCGAGACGCCGAGCCAGAACCCGTCCCCGTCGGGAGCCGATTCGCGGCCGTCGACGACGACCGTCGCCCCCTCCCGAGGCGCCTCCTCGACGTACGAAGCCACCCGGTCGCGATGCTCCCGCGTGACGAGCGGCCCCATCTCCGCGTCGGGATCCATCCCGTCGCCGACCCTGATGCCGGGGATCCGTCCCCCGATCGCCTCGATCAGCCGGTCCCCGACGTCGCCGACCGCAACGATCTGCGAGACGGCCATGCACCGCTCGCCGGCGGAGCCGAACGCGGCGCCGACGGCGGCGTCGGCAGCCATCTCGACGTCGGCGTCTGGGAGGACGATCATGTGATTCTTGGCGCCGCCGAGTGCCTGGCATCGCTTGCCGTGCTTCGTGGCGGTCTCGTACACGTACCTCGCGATGGGCGTCGAGCCGACGAACGAGACCGCCCGGATCGTCGGGTGCTCGAGGATCGCGTCGACGGCCACCTTGTCGCCATGGACGACGTTGAAGACGCCGTCGGGTACGCCGGCCTCCTGGAGAAGCTCGGCCACGTAGAGCGAGGCGGACGGGTCCTTCTCGGACGGCTTGAGAACGAAGGTGTTCCCGCATGCGAGCGCCGGCGCCCACATCCACATCGGGACCATCGCCGGGAAGTTGAACGGCGTGATGCCCGCGCAGACGCCGACGGGCTGGCGGAGGGAGTACACGTCGATCCCGGTCGAGGCCTGCTCGGAAAACCCGCCCTTCAGGAGCTCGGGAATCCCGCAGCAGTACTCGATCACCTCGAGCCCGCGTGTGACCTCGCCGAGCGCGTCCGAGAACACCTTGCCGTGCTCGAGCGTGAGGAGGCGGGCGATCGCCTCTCGACGCTCGTGAACGAGCTCGCGGATCCGGAAGAAGAGCTCGGTCCGACGCGAGAGCGAGAGCGTGCGCCAGCGCGGGAACGCGTCCTCCGCCGCGCCCACGGCACGGTCGACCTCCTCGGCGCTCGCGAAATCGACGACGCCCGTCTGCTCGCCGGTCGCCGGGTTGAAGACCGGGCCGCTTCGGCGGGAGTCGCCGGGCACGATCTTCCCGCCGATCCAGTGGCTTATCCGAGCCGGCTCGCGCTCCCGCGTCACGGCGGGCTCAGGCGCGTGGACGACCTCGCTCATCGTTCCTCCTCGCTCGCTCTCCCGGCCAGGGTACTCGACGTTCGTGAGCCCCGGGGTGAGCTAGCAGGCGGCTCGCGGCCTAGCCGAACCCGCTCGCGGTCGAAGCGGGGAGCGACGAGCGTCGCCCCAACCCCGTCACCCGAGCGTGCAACGTGAGATAGTTACGGGCGGCGCGCGCCGGACAAACCCCTGATCCCGAGGATGTTGGCCGCAGCCTCGTGGAGTCGGGCGCGCGCCCACCCGTTTATCGCTCGGTCGTGCGGGCGCACGTCGGCTCTTGCACAGCACTCGGTGACGAAACGTTGGCGCGGGGGGTCGAAGAGCAGCGGACTTCCTGGCCGTCAGCATCGACGACGTACGCTTTCTCACCATGGTCTCGGCCGATTCCGCCGAGCGCGGCCCACGGCCCGCGTGATCGTCTCCTTCCACGTCGCCACCGGAGCCTGCTTCGGAGCTGCCCTGCGGTCGCGCTCGGCTGCGCTCCTCCTCGGACCCCTCCTCCACGTCGCCGGCGATCGAATTCCGCACGAGGACATCGACTCGCGGCGCTTCGAGATCGGCTCGGGCGTCCTCCTCGTCGCCCTCCTGGCTGCGCGGCGCGGCCTCCGCGATCCGGCGACGCTCGGGGCGCTCGCGACGACGGCGCCCGACGGCGAGCACGTGCTTCCGACCCCGCGAGTCGGCGGCCGCAAGCTCTTCCCGAGCCACCGCTTCGAACGCTGGCACCGCGTGGGCGGAGTTTCCGCGCCCGCCCAGCTCCTCGCCGCCGGCGTGCTCCTCGGCTGTCTCCTCGCGCCCCGGCGCCGCTAGTGCGCCGCCGCCCGTAGGGCGGCCAGCTCCCAGGCGACGTTTGCGGCGGCGAGCGCCGTCGGCTGGCCGGGGCCGTCGTAGGCGGGCGATACTTCGACGACGTCGGCACCCACCAGCCGGACGCCGAGGAGCGCGCGCAGGAAGGCGAGCGCCTCGGCGGTCGTGAACCCGCCGACCTCAGGCGTGCCCGTGCCCGGCGCATAGGCCGGGTCGAGGAAGTCGACGTCGAACGAGAGGAAGACCGACCGATCGCCAACGCGCTCGGCGACGAGCTCGCCGTAGCGCTCCGGTCCGAGCTCGCGAAGCTCCTCCGTCGTCAGGACGTGGAAGCCGAGCGCGCGGGCCTCGCCGAGGTCACCAGGGCCGTAGAGCGTCCCGCGCATCCCGGCCTGCACCGACGCGGCGGCGTCGACGAGGCCCTCCTCGACGGCACGCAGGAAGGTCGTCCCGTGGAAGTACTTCTGGCCGAAGTACTCGTCCCAGGTGTCCGTGTGCGAGTCGAGCTGGACGAGTGCGAGCGGCCCGTGCGCCCTTGCGAGGACGCGGAGCTCCACGAGCGTCACCGCGTGGTCCCCGCCGAGGCCGAGAGGGAAGGCGCCGGCGGCGACGACGGGCGAAAGCGCCGCCTCGACGCGGCGATACGTCTCGACCGTGTCGCCGGGAGCGACCGGCAGGTCGCCGTAGTCGATCATCGAGAGCGCCTCGACGACGTCGACGTCCCAGACGGGGTTGTAGGGACGAAGGAGGGCGGAGGCCGACCTGATCCCCTCCGGGCCGAAACGGGCTCCCGGCCGAAAGCTCGTCGCCGTATCGAAGGGAAGGCCGACGAAGGCGAGATCGACGCTCGCGAGCTCCGTCGTGTGCGGAAGCCGGGCAAACGTCCTGACGCCGGAAAAGCGCGGCATCACCCGCGCGTCGACCGGGCGGTGGCGGGGAGGGTCGGCCACCCGCTGCGTCTACGCGGCGACGCGCTGGAATTCAGGCAGGATCGACTGCCGGTAGGCCGTCAGCGTCTCCTCCTGGCCGTGCGTCATCAGGTAGATGTTGAAGTGGTCGACGCCGATCGACTCGAGCTGTCTCAGCTTCTCCGTCGCCTGCTCCGGCGTCCCGAGAACGCAGAAGCGGTCGCAGATCTCGTCCGTCACGAACTCGCCGTGCGCGGCGCCGACGCGGGAGTGTTGCTTGTAGTCATAGAACTTCCGCGCTTTCACGTACTCGGTCAGCGCGACCGGGATCTCCGACTCGAAGCCGTAGCGCTCGATGAGATCCATCACGTGGTTCGAGACCATCGCCGGGAACCAGCGGACCTGGTTGCGCGCGTCGGCGAGGTCATCGGAGATGTGGCTCGGCGCGCAGACGTGGCACTTCAGCTTCGACGCGTCCCGTCCGTCTTCCTCCGCCGCCCGCCGTGCCGTCTCCATGATCCACCCGACAATCTCGGGATCCGCGAGCTGGATGATGACGCCGTCTCCGACACGGCCCGCGACGGCGAGCGCCTTCGGCCCGTAGCCGGCGACGTACATCTCGATCGGCGGCAGCTCCTCGCGAACCCACGTGAGCTGCAGCTCCTTCCCGTTCCACTCGACCGGCCGGCCGTTCATGAGCTCCTTGATCATCCGGAGGGACCGCTCGAACTCGGCCACCTTGACCGGCTGGAGGCCGACGACGCGCCGCGACGAGTCGCCGCGTCCGATCCCCAAGACGGCGCGGCCGCCCGATATCTCGTGCAGCGTGGCGTAGTAGCTCGCGGTGATCGTCGGCTCGCGGATCCCCGGGTTCGTGACGCAGTGGCCGAGCTTCAGCTTCTCCGTCCGGTCGGCCGCCAGCGCGAGGAGCGGGTACGACTCGTGCCAGAGGACGTGCGAGTCGTACGTCCATCCGTTGTCGAACCCGCAGTCCTCGGCCAACCGAAAGAGCTCGAGCAGGCGCGTGTAGGGCGGGTCGGGAAGAACTGTGACGCCGAACGTGAGCATCGGGCCTCCGGCGGGGCGCAGAGGAAGGGAAGAGCGCATCTTGGCGCGAAACGAGGGACATGACAACGTCGGATCCCGCGTCGCCCTGATCGCGACCGTCCACCACGTCGACCTCGTGGTCACCTCGCTCGCGCGGAGCCTGCCCTTCTACCAGGGTCTCCTCGGGTGGACGGAGACCGGAGAGATCGTCGGGGAGCGCGGCGAGCGGGTCGTCTACGCGTGGCCGCCGGGGCGGTCCTCCCAGTGGTACGCGTCGCTTGGCCTCCGAGAGAAGCAGTCGGACGCGGGCCCCGCGCCGTACGATCGCTACGCAGTCGGGATCCACCACCTCGCGTTCGTCGCCGAGTCGCGCGGCGAGGTGGACGAGCGGGCAGAATGGCTGCGCGCCGGCGGCGCCGAGATCGAGAGCGGGCCGAGAGAGTACGACTACATGCCCGGCTACTACGCCGTCTTCTTCTACGACCCGGACGGCATCAAGCTCGAGATCGTCCACCACTTCCCGCTCGAGGCGGGCTAGCGGCGGAAGTGGAACCCGCTCGCGCCCAACGCGTCTCGGACGCCGAGCGCGAGCGTGCGGTCGAGATCCTCGGCGCCCACATGGTGAGCGGTCGACTGACGCCCGACGAGCTCGCGGAGCGAAGCGACGCCGTGCTCTCGGCGACCAGCCAGCGCGAGCTCGACGCTGCGCTTCGCGGCCTGCCCCCCCTTCCGCGACCTCCGCTCCTCGTCCGCGCCGCCGAATTCGTGCCGCTTCGGACGCACGTGATCGCGTACGTCCTCGTGAGCACCGTCCTCGTCGCCGTCTGGGCGGCGACCCGCGACCGCGAGCCACGGCCGTCCGACGAGGGCTTCGGGCTCCTCTGGCCCTTCTGGATCATGCTCATCTGGGCCGTCCCGCTCGTCGCGCAGGCCCTCTACGTCCTCCGCCGGCCGCTCCTGAGTCGCGCCCGCCGTCGCCGCCCGAGCTCGTAAGCGGGATTCGCCGCCCGCTCAAGCGTCGGCGAGTGCTCGCGCGAATTTCGCCGCAGCTTTACGTCGGCCTTACGGGAGCCAGACCGATCGCCTACATGTCCCGGATAGTCCTAGAGGGAGCATTACTCGGGAGTAAAAAGGAGGGCGGATGATGCGAAGACTCGCACTGACCGTCGCCATGCTAGGCGTCGCCGCGACGGCTGCCGTCGCGAGTGGGCCGGCCCCGCAGGCGGGCACGCAAGCGACGGTAAAGACGTGTAAGAACTTGAAGGCGCAAATGCGCGCGCGAAACTTCAATGCGGCGTTCGCGCCGCGTACCCGGAACGCGCGTGCCGCTCTTCGGAGTTGCGCGCGCCGCGAGGCCGCGGCACAGGCGCAGGTTCGGCGGAACGCCGCGCAGACGTGTCAGATGTGGCGCTCCGACGCGGACGCGTTCGCCGAGGCGATGGCCGAGACGGAGAACGCCGGGAAGACGTTCGCGCAGGTGTTCGGAACCGGCGCCAACGCGTACGGGAAGTGCGTCTCGACTGTCGCCCGGCAGCGAAACCGAGAGCGGCGCGCCGCTCTCGTCAACGCCGCGAGGACGTGCCGATCGTGGAAGTC
>JALZFU010000199.1 GCA_030861385.1 Actinomycetota bacterium | reverse complement strand
TTGGCGTCGCAGCGCACCCGCGAGCGATCTCCGGGCTCGCCGTTTTCACCCTCGCCGTTGGGCTTCCCTTGACGCTCGTACCGGACGCGGGTCCCGCTCAGGCGGGCGGCGTGGTCGCGTTGCTCGCGTCCGTCGCATTTGGGTCAGTCGCCCTCGGCTCGCGTGCCGCCGCCGTCGCCGCGCGGGACGAAGACGGCTGACACACGAGTTGGCCTCCCGCTGCGTGACCCGGCCCGCCGTGGCTGGTGTTGAGCGTTTATGAAACGGACAACGCGGCGCGTCGGACGTCTCTCATCCGCGGATTCACCGCGGAGTCGCCGAGCGCTACCCGATGGCCGAGCTCCGCGGCCTTCTCTACGTCGCTGCGGCGCGAGGAGTTCCGCCCACAGTGCGGACGACTCCTTGCGCGCGGCATCGCTACTGCTTACGCTCGCGCCGCGAGCCAAAGGAGGAGAGACGATGCCGGTTCTGATCCGCTACGCCGGGGGTGGCCTGACGCGCGCGCAGTACGACGAGGTTGGCGAGAAGCTGCAGGCGCAAGGCTATTGGCCAGCCGACGGCTTGATACTGCACGTCAGCTTCGGGCCGGACGGCGACATGCGCGTGAGCGAGGTTTGGGAATCACGCGAAAAGCTCGAGGCATTCCAGGAGCGCCTATTCCCGATCGTGCAAGAGGTCGGCGCGCCCACTACGCCTGAGCCGGAGCTCTTCGACGTGTACCAGGTCTTTAGCGTCGAGCACTCGACAGCCAGCAGCTAGGCGCGCTCGACCGCAGCCGTCGCGGCTGCGATGCCGAGGCCGCCGCCAGCTCGACGTCGTCGCCGGCAAAGGCGCGGATCGCCTCGACGGAGTCCCACAGCGTGACGACGAGGAACTCCGTCGATGCTTCTTCGTCACGTCGCAGGGCATAGGCGCCGCGGTGACCGCCGATCGCACGCAGCGCCGGGAAGGTCGCCGTGCGCAGGTGCTCGACGTACGGAGCGGCGTTGTCAGGCGCCGTGCTGCCGCGCCAGACGCGGGCGATCATCCGGTCGCGCCGTCGACGGCCATGCGGATCCGCTTGTTCGCCTTCCCCTTCGACTCGGCCTTGATGACCCGCACGTGGCCGACCTCGCCGGTCGACGCGACATGCGTCCCGCCGTCGGCCTGGCGGTCGAGACCAACGATGTCGATCACTCGCAGCGGGTCGACCGAGCGCGGAATGCGGTCGGCCTTGAGGCGCAATAAGGACGGGTCGCGATCGGCCTCGCTGCGCGGCAGGAACAGGACGCGGACGGGCAGGTCGAGGGCAACCTGCTCGTTGGTCCTATCCTCGATGGTGCGGGCGAACTCTTGCGACATCGACGCCAGCTCGAAGTCGAGCCGTCCTTCGCCTGGCGTCATATGCGCACCGGTTACCAACGCGCCGTAGTCGCGCCAGATGACGCCGTTCAAGATGTGCTGCGCGGTGTGGATGCGCATTAGCAGGTAGCGCCGGTTCCAGTCGATCAGCCCGTGGACGACATCGCCGACGCTTGGGACGGCCGCGTCGGGCGCCAGCCTGTGCCAGACCACACCGGCGCTGTCTTTGCTGACGTCGACGACGGGTGCGCGCTCGCCGCCGACCTCGAGGACGCCGGTGTCGTGCGGCTGCCCGCCGCCGGTGGGAAAGAACGCCGTCTCGGCCAGGGCGACGGCGTGCTCTTCTTTGTCAGCGGCAACGACCTCGGCGGCGAACTCGCGCAGGTAGGAGTCCGCGTAGTAGAGGAGCTTCGTCGGCGGCGGCATGGCTTCATTGTCGGCTAGCGCCTTGGCGCGCGGCAATTGAGCGGTACTCAGAGACGCTGAAGCACGACTTCACGCTCGGCGTCGAGCGCGGCGACCAAGGGCAGGAGACTCGGGTGCCGACCGGCAGGACCGCTTGAAGACGTCGTCGCCGCCTCGGCCGGTGCCCCCGCGCGCGCCGCCGCCGTCACCTATCGAGTGGCTGCCAAGCGAACCGGTCGTGGCGTTCGTCGACCGCGACTACTCTGCCGAACCCGCCTCTGGTCGGGAAGTGGCCGGCCGCGACTACTGCGTCACCGGCGGCTATTTCGCCGAGTAGGCGCCTGCGGCTGGCAGTCGCCTTGTCGCCGTCTTCGTCGTAGGCGTAGACGAGATCAGGCTCTTTGACCTGCAGCGGATGGACGGCAACATCACCCAGGATGCAGAGTTGGCGCCGCGGGCTGCGGACGAGCACGCTCATGTGGCCAGGCGTGTGGCCGGGCGTGGCGACGGCGGCGACGCCGGGAGCGAGTTCAACATCATGGGCCTCTACTAGTTCGACGACCCCGGCCCGCTCAAGCGGTGCCAGCTTGTCGGCGAAGACGGCGCGCGACTCGGCACGCGCGGCGAAGAATCGCCAGTCGTCGCCCGAGGTCAGGTAACGCGCGTTCGGGAAGAACGGCGCGCCGTTGATTGCGGCCCAGCCGATGTGGTCGACATGAAGGTGGGTCAGGAAGACGATGTCGATCTGCTCGCGCTGGCAGCCGAGCCGGGCGAGCTCTGCGGGCAGTCGGCCTTGGCGCTTGGGCAGGAACTGCCCGGGCGGCGGCCCGACGCCGGCGTCGATCAAAAGGCGCCGGTCGCTGCTTCGAACGAGGTAGGAGCGGAATGGCAGCGTCCACGCGGCACCGGCGAACAACTCCGGATAGCGCAACCAGCCATCCTGTTCGAGCTCGTCCGGCGCGCCGGGGAACGCGGCACGGAAATTCATGAACGAACCATGGGCGTCGTCCACTGCGATCACCATCACGCCGCCCAACTCGATAGACGCCGGTATCAGCGGATCCGGCTCGGGATGCGACGCGTCAGCGGCCACCGCAGCTCGTAGATTGGCGGTCGGCGCAATCCGGCGGGGCAGCACCGGTATAGATCACGCTCTACAGCGCTGCGCGCTTGAGGGAAGGGAGAGACGATGACGCAGCATCGGATAGGAACTCGTGACGAGTGGCTCGCGGCGCGGCTCGAGCTGCTCGACGCCGAGAAGGAGCACACCCGCCGCGGCGACGAGCTCGCCCGGCGGCGGCAAGAGCTCCCGTGGGTGCGGATCGAGAAGGAATACCGCTTCGAGACCGACGACGGCGCTGCGTCGCTTCCAGATCTCTTCGGCGGGCGCGGGCAGCTTCTCATGTACCACTTCATGTTCGGCCCCGAGTACACGGCCGGCTGTCCCGCGTGCTCGGCGATCGCGGACGGCTTCAACGGCTTCGTCGTCCATCTCGAGAACCATGACGTCGCCATCTGCGCGGTATCCCGCGCGCCGCTCGAAAAGCTCCAGGCGTACAAGCGCCGGATGAGTTGGACCTTCCCGTGGGCGTCGTCGTTCGGCAGCGACTTCAACTTCGACTTCAACGTCTCGGTGACGGAGCAGCAGCAGCGCGCGGGGAACGTTGAATACAACTACCGTGAGTTCGACGCGCGGCCGATGCTCGAATCACCCAGCCCTGGCGTGACGGAGTTCGCCGCGATGACCGGAACCGATCCCGCGACGTATACGCGCGAGGCGCCGGGGATGAGCGCATTTGCGCTCGAGGACGGTGTCGTCTACCACACCTACTCCGCCTATGCGCGTGGCCTCGACGCCCTGTGGGGGATGTACCAGTGGCTCGACCGGGCCCCGAAGGGACGCAACGAGACCGGGCTCTGGTTCCGCCGCCGCGACGAATACGCCGCGACGTAATCGAGACGTCAGTAAAGCACGACGTCCTGCTCCTTCGACCACTGCCACAGCGCGTCCAAAAGCGCCGGAGAATGGTTACCCTCGCGCACGACCTCGTCGATGAGACTTCGAGCGGCCCGCGAAGGTCAGCGGGCCTTCGTGCCCGACGCGGAGATGAAGTAGCCGTTCGCCGTCGTGCGGACGCTCAGGCGCCACCCGACGGCCGCCACCTCGCGCTCGAGCTCCCCCGGCTCCCAGAAGCGCTTGATGATGTCGAACTCGCGGCCGTCCGAGAGGCGACGCCGGGCGACCTCGCCCGTCGAGCTCACGAGGTGACGCGAGTCGCCGAGCCGCGCGTTGTCGACGAGGAACACCCGGCCCTCCGGCTTCAGCGCGCGGCCGACGAGCTGCCAGAACGCCTCGAAGTGTCGGCTCGGCACATGCGAGTGCCAGAAGCCGAAGAAGCAGACGTCGAACTCGCGCGGCGGCTCCCACTCGAAGGCGTCGGCGAGGACGTAGTCGGCCGCGCCGCTGGTCCGCGCGCGGTTCAGCTCGAGCACTTCGGCGACGGCGTCAACAGCGGTCACGCGATCCGCGTGCCGGAGGAGGTGCCGCGTCCAGATCCCGGTCCCGGCGGCGAGCTCGAGGACGTCGCCGCGCGGCCCGCGACGATCAGCGGGCCTTCGTGCCCGACGCGGAGATGAAGTAGCCGTTCGCCGTCGTGCGGACGCTCAGGCGCCACCCGACGGCCGCC
>JALZFU010000311.1 GCA_030861385.1 Actinomycetota bacterium | reverse complement strand
ATCCAGACGTCGTCGAGGCGCTGCACGTGCTCGACGAAGCGCTCGAGGAAGGCGAGTCGGCTGGGCCGTCCCACGACCTGCGGGTGCATGGTGAAGACGCAGCTTCCGCCGAGCGAACGGATCCCGTCCAGCTCCTCCTCCCAGATCGCGCGTACTTCGGCCGTCGTCGAGATCTTCTTCGTCCATTCGGCCGGCCCGAACCACCAGTGCGCCGCGTCGTCGAGGATCCACTGGACGGGCAGCTCGACGAGCGATCGGCCTTCGTGGCGGTAGGGCCGGAGGTCGTCCATGAAATTCGACGAGTAGGCGAAGCCGTGCTGCTCGAGCAGGTCGAGCGTGTGCGGGCTGAAGTCCCAGGAGGGCGAGCGGTAGCCGCTGATCTCGGAGCCGAAGGCCTCCAGGATCGAGCGCGCCTTCGTCAGCTCTTCCTCCTCCTCGTCGCGCGAAAGCCGCGCCGGCGACCTATGTGTGTAGCCGTGCACCGCGAGCTCGTGCCCGGCGGCGACGATCGCCTCGACGCGTTCGTGGTAGCGCTCGGCGACGACCCCGGGGACGAAGAAGGTCGCACGTACGTCCCGGCGCTTGAGGAGGTCCAGGATCAGCGGTACCGCGACCTTGGCGCCGTAGGTGCCCATCGAGAGGACGCCCGGCCTGCGCTCGTTCTCCGGGTCGTCGCCGATCCAGACCGACTCGGCGTCGAAGTCGAACGTGAACGCGACGGCGCAGCGCGCGCCGCCGGGCCAGGCGCCGTCGCTCACGGCGTCCGTTCTCGCACGGCGCCTCGCCTGGCCACCTGCTCCTCTCCGGACGGCTCCGCAGCGCCGGGCTGCCGCGCGTCCTCGGCCTCGTCGACGTCCTCGGCCTCCTCGCGCATCCAGGCGCCGAAGCGGTGGAGGATCGAGGCCGCCTCGCCCACGAGCCCGCGCGGGAAGAAGACGACGATCACGAGCAGGATGGACCCGAGGATCGTGAGCTCGATCGCCGGGTGGTTCACGAGGAGCGTCTGGAGGGTGACTAGGATGGCGGTGCCGACGACGGGCCCGAGCAGCGTTCCGAGGCCGCCGACGACGAGCATCGTCACGTAGATGCTCATGGGAGTGAGGCCCATGACGCTCGGCTGGATCGTGTTGTTGAAGTTCGTGTAGAGCCCCCCGGCGATGCCGGCGATGAAGCCGGAGAACCCGAAGGCGAGGATGCGGTAGCGAAGGGCGCTGATGCCGCGCGCGGCGCCGTATGGGAGCGAATCGCGAACCGCCGTGAGGGCCAGGCCGAAGCGGGTGCGCATAACGACGCCGATCGCGGCGATCGTCGCGAGAGCGATCGCGAGCGAGAGCCAGTAGTAGGCGCGCATCGAGCCGAGGGGGCTGAGCGACGGGAAGAGTCCGTTCACGTAGTCGAGACCGAACGGGCCGCCGGTCGTCCCGGTGTCGTCGTTCAGAATGACGAAGACGATCACCTCGGCGAACGAGAACGTGAGGAGCGAGGTGTAGATCCCGTAGAGGCGGAGCGTCGGGAAGGCGAGGAGGATCGAGACCGCCGCCGCAATCGCGCCGCCCGCGGCGAGCGCCGGCCAGGCAGGAACGTCCCACTCCAGCATGAGGATGCCCGCGCCGTAGCCGCCGCACGCGTAGATGGCGAGCTGGCCGAAGTTCCAGATCCCCGCCATGCCGAGCAGGAAGTTCCAGCTCGAGTTCAGGATCACGAGGATCAGCGCCGTGACGATGATCGAGAGCGTGTACTCGTTCGTGTAGCCGAGCGGCACGATTGCGATCACGGCCACCGCCGCGATCCAGAGCGCCCACTGGACGCCGGTGAGCGGGAGGAGGCGCCGGCGCTCGCGCGCGACCGCGCTCACAGGCGCGCCTCGGAGGGGCGGCCGGCTAGGCCGTGCGGGCGAACGACGAGCACGGTGAGGATGACGGCGTAGAGCACGGGGAACGACCACTGGGACCCGAGCTCGACCGAGACGGACGACTGGATCAGCCCGATCGTGTAGGCGGCGTAGATCGTCCCCGGGAGGCTTCCGAGCCCGCCGAAGATGACCACGATGAGGGCGATCAGGAGCGGCAGGTCGCCCGCGGTCGGCGAGGCGAAGTAGAGGCCGCCGAGGAAGACGCCGGCGACGCCCGCGAGGGCGGAGGCGAGCCCCATGACGATCGGGAACATCCGGCGGACGGGCACGCCCATGAGGCGGGCGGCGTTCAGGTCCTGCGCGACGGCGCGGATGGCGATCCCGTAGCGCGAGCGGACCATCAACCCGCCGAGAGCGACGATGAGCGCGATCGAGACGACGGCCATCACGATCGACTGCCTCGGGATGGAGACGCCGTGGTAGATGCGCACCGTACCGCCGACGATCGACGGCACCTCCTTCTGCCGCGGCCCGAAGACCTCGAGCGCGACGTTCTGGATCACCATCGCGACCGCGAAGGTCGTGATGAAGGTGATCATCTCGAAGTCGATCCCCGCGCGGCCGAGGAGCGGCTGGACCGAGACGAGCTGCGTCGCGACGCCGAGCGCGAACGTGAGGCCGAACGCGAAGAGAATCGCGACGATCGGGTCGAGGCCCCACGAGGTCAGGACGCCCCAGGCCGCGAAGCCGCCGGCCATGACCATCGACCCCTGCGACATGTCGAGGACGCGGAGGATCCCGTAGACGAGCGTCATCCCGATCGCGACGAGTGCGTAGACCGAGCCGAGGATGACGGCGCTGACGAGGATGGCGACGAGGTCGGTCACGGCTCAGAGGACGCCCAGGTAGGCCTCGGCGAGCGTGGGGTCGTCGCGGAGCTCCGCCACGGACCCGGCGCGAACGACCAATCCCATCTCGAGCACCGCGACCCGGTCGGCCACTTCCTGGATGTAGTTGAAGTTCTCCTCGACGAGCAGGATCGGCGTTCCGGCGGCCGCGATCTCGGCGATCGCGGCGTAGACGGTCTCGATCACGACCGGCGCGAGCCCGAGCGACGGCTCGTCGACGAGGAGCGCGTTCGCCTCGCGCATGAGCCCGCGACCGAGCGCGAGCTGGCGCCGCTCGCCGCCCGAGAGCGTCCGGGAGCGCTGCCGCCGCCGGTCTGCCAGGGTTGGCAGGAGGTCGTAGACTCGGCGCAGCGCCTCGCCGCGCCGCCGCCACGATTCGCGGGGGAAAGCGCCCATCAGCAGGTTCTCCTCGACCGTCAGGTCGGGGAAGACGTGATCGCCCTGCGGCACGTGGATGAGACCGAGCTCGGCGACGTGCTCGGCTCGCCACCCGGTGATGTCCTCTCCCCCGAAGCGGATCTCGCCACGGTCTGGCGCCGCCAGGCCGCTGATCGTCCGCAGGAGCGTCGTCTTGCCGTGGCCGTTCGGCCCGACGACGACGAGCGTCTCGCGCGCCCCGAGCTCGAGGTCGACGCCCCGAAGCACCGGCGTCTCACCGTAGCCCGCCCAGACGTCCCGCACGGCGAGGATCGGCTCGGCGTTCACTCGCGCTCCCCGTTCCGCGCCGCCGCGTGCCCGAGGTAGACGTCGATCACGCGCCTGTCGGCCAGCATCTCTTGCGCCGTGCCCTCGAAGAGCGTGGCGCCGTGGTGCATGACGAGGACGCGGTCGGCGAGCTGCACGAGCGCTCGCATCACGTGCTCGATGCAGACGATCGCGACGCCGAGGCGGCGAACCGCCGAGATCAGCTCCATGGTCGCGTCGATCTCGCGCGGGCTGAGGCCGCCGAACGGCTCGTCGAGGAGCAGGACGCGCGGGCCGGCCGAGACGGCGGAGGCGAGCATCGTGCGCTTCTTGTCGAAGATGCCGAGCGGGCCGGCGCGCGCGTCCGCGCGCTCGGAGAGCCCAGCCAGCTCGAGGACACGGTCGGCGTGCTCCTCGAGGTCTCCATCGAGGCCGCTCCAGTGCTCGCGCGGCCTGCCGAAGAGGGCGCCGAGGAGGACGTTCTCGCGGACGGTCATGGAGCCGGCGACCGTGGGCTGCTGAAAGGTCCGGACGATCCCGAGGTGGCAGCGGCGGTGAACGCTCGCGCGGGCGACCGAGACGTCGTCGAGGGTGACGTCGCCGCGCGTCTCGCGCGTGAGGCCGGTGACGACGTCGAAGAGCGTCGTCTTCCCCGCCCCGTTCGGCCCGACGATTCCGAGCACCTCGCCACCCCGAACGGCGAACGAGATCCCGTCGACCGCGCGCAGCCCCCCGTAATGCTTCGCGAGGCCGTGAACCCCGAGCGTGGCCTGCTCGGCGACTCCCTCCACGCGGCCGGTTTCCTACAACCAGTCGGGGAGCTGGAACTGCTTGTCCGCGTAGGGCGAGGGCGACACGAGCGCCTGCTCGCCGTTCTGAATCTGGAAGGTCAGGTGCGGCATCCCGAGCGACGGGTCGGCGAGCTTGTCGGGGTAGGGATAGCAGGTGAGGATCCCGGGCTGGAACTTGATCGCGCCGCTGACGCCCCGGTAGATGATCCCGTGAAGGATCGAGTTGACGGTCCCGTAGTCGTAGGGGTCACCCGCCAGCGCCGCCGCCTGCGCCCAGACGTGGATGGCGTCGAACTGGCCGCCGGCGTTCGAGAGCCCCGGACGCTCGTTGTACTTGGCCTGGTAGCGGGCGATGAAGTCCTTTCCGAGCGGGTCGGTCGTCAGCGTCCCGACTACCGTCGACCACATGACGCCATTCGCGGCGTCGCCAGCGAGCTGGAGGTACTCGGGGACCGACGGCGCGTACTGCTGGTAGACGAGCGACGGCGTCGGCGACTGGCGGAACTGCTTCATGAAGGACGCCTCGTCGCTGGCCGTGTAGTCGCTGAAGAAGATGACGCCGGGCGGGTTCTTGCGAATCTTGACCAGAACCGTCCCCCAGTCCGATTGCGGGATCGTGAACTTCTCGAAGAGAGACGTCTTCCAGCCCGACTTGGCGACCGACTTCTGAAACGCCTGCGCGATCGTGAGGCTGTAGGGGTCGTTGCTTGTGACGACGGCGATCGTCTTCGCGCGCGGCTTCCAGAGGTTCCTGTTCATCAGATCGTTGACGACGAGGGCGAAGCCGGGCCCGTACCAGATCTGACTCGGATCGGCCTGGTAGATGTTGTCCGCCTTGTTGTCTCGAACCCAGTCGGCGTTCCCTTGAAACGTGTTCACGTGGAACATCGGGATCTTGCTCGCGGCCGCGATCGGGAACTCCGCGTTCTGGTACGTGCAGAACGGGACGAACATGGCGGCCACCTTGTCGGACACGAACTTGCGAACGACGCTCTTCATGACGTCGGCCTGCTGTTCCTTCGTGTCGAGGACCGACAGCTCGAGCTTGCGCCCGAGGAGGCCGCCGCGCGCGTTGATCGCGTCGACTCCGAGCTCGAGTCCTCGTCGCATCTCCTGGCCGTCGCCCGAGAACGCGCCCGTGACGGGGATCCCGGCGCCCACGGAGATTGTGCCCCCGCTCTCGTTTCCACCGGACGCGGTCGAGCCCGATTCGTCGCTCTCGGACGCACGGCCTCCGAAGAAGCCGCCGACGCCCCCGACGGCCAACCCGCCAATAGCCGCTCCGCCGACTCCCGTTACGAACTGGCGACGGGTGACGCTCCCGCCTCGTCTCTGCGCAGCCATTCGTCTCTCCTTCGATCCGCGGAGGTGGGTGGAGCCTTGTTCTAGACCTGCACGGTGGCGGCGTCAAGCCGTTGGCAGACTGGCTCGCACGTGCCGCATGCGGAGGGCGCCCGCGCGCGTGCGAACGCGTTCGTCGACTGCTGGAGGGCGAGCGCGTACGATCGGCTCGCCGTGGCGCTCGCCGAGCCAGAACGTTGCGTCTGCGAGGAGATTGCGCGCCGCGAGGGCGACCTCGTCGACCTGACCTCGGCGCTTATCGGCTTCGACACGACCGCGCGAAGCGTCGACGCCCCGCCGAGACAAGAGAGAGAGCTACAGGACTACCTCGCCGGAAGACTTCGCGCGGCAGGCGCGGCGGTCGACGTCTGGGAGCCGGCTCTCGGCGACGTCGGCGGACTGCCGCTGGTGCCGCCCGGCCTCCAATTCGAGGGGCGCCCGCAGCTGATTGGGCGGTTCGCAGGCGCGGGGAACGGCCGGTCGCTCCTCTTCAACGGTCATATCGACGCGGTCTCAGCCGAGCCGGTCGATCGCTGGACGAGCGATCCATTCAGCGCGGAAGTCCGGGACGGTCGCCTCTACGGCCGGGGTTCCTGCGATATGAAGGGCGGGATCGCGGCCATAGTGTTCGCCGCCGAGGTACTCGCCGAGCTTGGCGTCTCGCTTGCCGGCGAGCTCATTGTGGCGACGAACACGGACGAGGAGTCGTCGGGAGCAGGCAGCTCGGCGCTCGTTGCGCGCGGCCTTCGAGCCGACGCTGGCATCGTGACTGAACCCACCGGGTTCGACATCTGGGTGTCATGCCGCGGATCCGAGTACGGGGTGGTGACAGTGGCTGGCCGTCCCGGACACGCCGAGGTTGCGCAGCCCGACTGGCGGGAGGGGGGCGCCGTGAATGCGATCGAGAAGGCGACCGTCGTCGTCGACGCGCTCCGTTTCCTGCGAGCCGAGTGGCGCGCTCGCCCCGGGCTCGACCATCCGCATCTCTCGCGGCCCGACGTGGTCCCGACCATGGCCCGGGCGGGCGAGTGGGCCGTTACGTATCCCGCTTCAGCCGATCTGACGATTGCGGTTCTCTACCTCCCGGCACAAGCCGATGAGCGCGGCTGGGGATCTAGCGTCAGGCGCGAGGTCGAGGAGTGGCTTCGCCGTGCGTCGGCGGACGACGATTGGCTCGCCGCAAATCCGCCTACGATCGACTGGTGGCCGAACGGAGTCATGCCGCTCGAGATCCCGGCTACACATCCAGTCGTCGAGACGATGGCCGCGGCGACCGACTCGATCGGCCGGCCCGGTCGCGTGTCCGGGCTCGATTCATGGTACGACGGCGCGACCTACTCCCTCCTCGGCGACACACCGTCGATCGCGTACGGCCCAAGCGGCCTCAAGCGAGGCGCTGTCCCGGTCGCTCACACGATTGACGAGTACGTTCCGGTGGAGGATCTCGTGGCCTGTGCGCAAGGGCTCGCCGTCGCCGCAATGCGGTTCTGCCAGGCCCCATAGCGGCGACGTCATCGTGCCCGGATCGTTCCGGTCACGGCCAGACGTTGTGTCCTTCGTCTCGACGAGATGTCACATCAGCCAGTCCCACTCTCGTACCCCGATCCCGCGCTGACTGACGGCACGGTCGTGCTGCGTCGCTGGGCGAAGACGGACATCGGCTGTGTCGAGGAAGCGAGCCGCGATCCCCGCATCCCGGAGGCACCACCGTCCCCGCGCGCTTCACAGCTGCCGAGGGTCTCGCATGGATCGAACGCCAGTGGAGGCGGGCCGACAACCGCGAGGGACTGTCGCTGGCAATCGCGGACGCACGCTTTGACGAGGCGCTTGGAGCGGTTGTCTTCCTGTCACTCCGACCGGCCGGCATCACCCGGCGTGGTGAAGCGGGTGCGATTCCCGTGGCGCCGGAGTCCCGCGGTCTCCTGCGGGACCCCGGGGTGCGGGTTTTAGCCGCTTGCCACGTCCGTAGCGGCGGATCGACGGCGCCTGAAGGGCCAGAGACCGGAGGGAGCGAGGAGCGCGAGCAGGCCTCCGGCGCCCGTGAGGTACGGGCCGGCGTCGATGTTGCCCGTCGAGAGGTTGTCCCAGCCGATCTCTCGCCCGAGTTGGACGACGAACAAGGCGGCGGCCCCGAGCAGCGCCACACCTCCGAGCCGCCGCAGGAACACGAACGGCTCGACGGCGAACACCGAGAGGAGCGCGACGGCTCCGGCCACGCTCACCAGCGGAACCCCGAGCCTCGCGCCTCCGGTCGCCTCCTTGTCCCACAGGAACTGCAGCGGGACGTCAAAGCTGTCGTCGGACGGGCCCCAGGCGACGAAGCAGGCGATGAGCGCGAGCACGCCGCCGAGGAGCGCGATCGGCGTCACCGACAAGACTCGACCGGGGTTCAGAACGGATGTTGTTCGAGCTTCCATGGCGCTTCCTTTCGTGTCGTTGATCGATGACTCGACGCTAAGAAGCGCCTGCGCCGATGGCGTCGTCCGCATGGCGGATCCGTGCTCGTACGAAGAGGCGATCCGACGATCAGGCGGAGGTCGCGGCCGGCCGCATCTCGCCCGACTCGGACGCCCCGCCTTCGAACCGCGGGAGCCACTCGAGCCACCGGGGCAGGTACCAGTTCCATTCGCCCAGGAGCTTCATCGTCGCCGGCAGGAGCACCGCGCGGACGATCGTCGCGTCGAGCAGGATCGCGGTCGCCAGCCCGACGCCGAACTGCTTGAAGAACAGCATCGAGAGGGCGCCGAAGACCGCGAAGACGCCGACCATGACGATCGCAGCGCTCGTGACGACACCGGCCGTCCGCTTGATCCCGTGCGCGATCGCGTCGTCCATCTCCGAGCCGCGGAAGAACGTCTCGCGGATGCGCCCGACGATGAGGACGTGGTAGTCCATCGAGAGACCGAACAGGATCACGAACAGGAGCAGCGGCACGACCGGATCGATCCCGGCCGTCGAACTGAACCCAAGCAGATCCTTCGCGAACCCGTACTGGAAGACGATCACGAGCACGCCGTAGGCGGCCGAGACCGAGAGGAGGTTGAGGACGATCGCCTTCGCCGCGACCACGATCGAGCGGAAGGCGACCAGCATCAGTGCGAACGCGAAGAGCAGCACGAAGGCGACCACGAGCGGGAGCTTCGACGTCATGTGCTCGGTCGAGTCCTGCCAGCGGGCGCCGATCCCGGTGACGCCGGCCTCGGCGTTCGAGACGGCGCCGACGGTCGCCGGGACGATCTCCTCGCGGAGCTCGTCGACGGCGGCGATCGACTTGCTGTCCGTCCCGTTCCCGGCGATCGGGATCGAGATGTTGACGACCGTCGCGTTGCTCGACACAGCCCTGGTGGCGGGGCCGTGCATCCGGCCGCTCGCAAGAGCGCGCCTCTCGAGCTCCGCGATCGCCGCGCGGACGGCCGGCGCCTCGACGTTCGGAGCCTTTACGACGACGTTCGCGGGCAGCGCCGACCCCGGGAACGCCTGCTGCATGCGGTTGTACGTCTCGACGGCCGGCAGCGAGGACGGGAAGGTGTCCGCCCCGGGCGTGACCATCTTGAGGCCGAGGGCCGGCGCGGCGAGCGCCACCATGACGCCGCCGGCCACGACGGCCGAGAGGACCGGCCGCCGGAGGACGCGGTCCACGATCGCGCCCCATATCTTCCCCTCGCCGTCGCTCCACTGGAGCTTCCGGACGAAGGGCACGCGCAGCCGGTCGACCTTGTCACCGAGCCGCGAGAGCAGCGCCGGCAGGACGGTCAGCGAACCGACCATCGCGATCGCGACGACGGCGATCGTCGCCGCGGCAAAGGACGAGAACAACGCGTCGCCGGTCAGGAACATGCCGGCCATCGCGACGATCACGGTCAGGCCGGAGATGAGCACGGACCGGCCGGAGGTCGCCGCTGCGGCCTCGAGCGCAGCCCGCTCGCCGCGTCCGGCGGCTCGCTCCTCGCGCTCCCGCTTCAAGTAGAACATCGAGTAGTCGACGCCGACCGCGAGCCCGATCAGGAGCACGAGCGCGGGCGCCTGCTGTGCCAGCGGGAACACGTGGCTCGCGACGGCGGCAACGCCGAACGTCGCGAAGACGGCCGTTAGCGCGAGCAGCAACGGGATCCCCGCGGCGACGAGGGCGCCGAACGCTACGACGAGGATGATCAGCGTGATCGGGAGCGACAGCGCGCCCGCCTTGGCGAGATCGTCGCCGAACGCCGTCTCCACTGCGTTGACGACGCTCGCGTCGCCGAACTCGCCGATGAAGAGGTCCGGGTGCGCCTGCTGCGCAGCCGCGATTTCGTCCATGACCGGCTCGATCTTGTCGACCGCATCGTCCGGGTCGCCGCGGATCTCGAACTCGACGAGCGCGGCGCGCCCGCTCGCCGCAATCTGATCCGCGTTCGCAGCCTCGAGCGGCGACTGCACGTTCTGGACGTCGTCGAGCTTCGAGATCCGCGCGGCGACGTCCTCCACTGCGGCTCGGAACGCCGGATCGCTCGTCGGGAGCGAGCGGCTCTCGACGAGGACGCTCTCCCCGGCCGGCTGCCTGAACCCGGCGTCGAGGATCCGATCCATCCGGCCCGACTCGCCCGGCCCGGACGTGTTCGGGTCGATCGTCTTCGTGCCGAACGCGCCGCCGAGCCCGAAGGCGACGACGACGAGCGCGAGCCACCCGAACGTCGCGGTCTTCCAGTGAGCCGCGCTCCAGCGGCCCATCCGGGCCGCGAGGTTCCTGTGGGACGTGTTGCGTGCCATGCCGCGCCTCCTTGTGGCTTCGATGACGCTTTCGAAGCTAGGAGCGCGGCGGCGGGCGCGTCGTCGGAGCCAAGTTCGATTCGCGCTCGTACCAGGCGACGGTCTCGGCTCCTACTCGAGTAGGAGGCGGACGCCGGGGCGCTCGATTACGTTCACGGCGTGAACCGGCTTCAGCACTTCGCGCGCGAGTACTGGTTCGAGCTCCTGATCGGAGTGCTCGCGGTCGCAGGAATGGCGGAGCTCGTCGTCGGCCGCGACAACCCCGGCGCGCCGACGTCCTCGCTCTGGTTCTCGCTGCCGGCGGTCGCCGTGCTCGTGCTGCCACTCTTCGCGCGCCGGCGCTTCCCGTTCGCGGCGCCGGTGACCTACTGGTTCGCGGCGACGGCGCTCACGTTCGTCGACGGGCTGTTGATCCCGTTCATCGGCAGCCTCGGCCTGGTCGGGATGGCGAGCGCGTTCCTGCTCGGCAACCTCCGCGACAACCGGCAGGCGGGGATCGGGCTCGCGGTCGTGCTCGGCTGCATCCTGACGGTCGTCGAGAACATCCCGGGCCCGCAGACGCTCACCGTCTCAGTCTTCGTGCCGCTTCGCTTCGTCGTCAGCTGGGTCGCCGGCTACGCCCTCCGGGAGCGCGCGGTCCAGGCGGAGGCGGCCGAGATGCGCGCGGCGCTTGCGGACCGCGACCGCGAGGCGGCCGAGATGCGGGCCACGCTTGCGG
>JALZFU010000195.1 GCA_030861385.1 Actinomycetota bacterium | reverse complement strand
CCCTCGCCCCGCTCGTCGGGCTGACGGCGGGCGGGACGATCGAGCTCGCGCGGGGCGTCCGGGTTCGTCCCGCGGTCGCCGGCGAGCTTGCGGCGGCGTGGCCCGAGGCGAACCGCCTCCTCCCACGGGACTACGGACGCGAGGTCGACCGGACGCTCGTCGTCGAGGTCGAGGCGGAGCTGGAAGCGACGACGCCGCTCGTTCCCGACACGCCCAGCGAGATCGCGCGCGTGATCACAGCCCTTCGACTCGCGACCGCGGGGGCGATCGCCGCCGGCCCCGTGCTCTTCGAGCGCCTCGACTGGAGGCCGTACGGCGTTCGCCCCGTCCCGGCCGTCTCGGCGCAGCTGCCGCCCGGCGAGGCGACGCGCCTCGATCCCTTCCGCGCCCGGCTCGTTGCCGAGCTGCAGGACCGGCTACTGCGCGGCGCCGACGCGGAGGTGCTCGAGGCGCTCGACCGCTGGGAGCTCGCCCTCTTCCACGAGGGACCCGTCCGCGCCGACGAGCTTCGCGAGGCGCTCGACTCGCTCCTCGGCTGCGACGAGGGGCCGTGGGCGGCGGCGATGCGAGCCGCCGTCCTCCTCGGCGAGAACGGGCGCGAGCGGGAGGAGCTCGCGACCGCGCTTCACGCGCTCCTCGAGGGGGACGGCCCGGGCTCGCGGGCCGAGGAGGCCGTGCGGCGAGCGCTCGTCGAGACGCTCCTCCACGACTCGCGCATGGGCCTCGTCGCCTCGCTCGATGAGATCTTGCTCGGCGTTCGCCCGCGCGGCCACTCGCTTGCCGGCCGTGTCGTCGCGACCGGATGAGGGGACCGGCCGTGCGCCGGTGCGTCAGTGTCTCGCCTTCCGGCTCGCCGGCTTCCTCGGGGTTCTCCTCGCGTTCGTCTCCGCGCTCGAGCGCGACTGGGTCTCGCTCTCGATCGGCCTCGCGGGGACGACGACGATGGTCGTCGTCTACCGGAGGCGGTGCCAACGCCGGACGGAGCGATAGGCGCGTTCGCGTGACGGAGCCGACACGGTTCGTCTCGGTTCCGTGCGAGGCGCCGTCCTACGCTGACCTGGTGGACGAGGCGAGACGAGTCCTCGAGCGGCTCGAGCGCATCGAGCGCCTGCAGGCGGTGGGCGCCTCGCGGCTCGTGCTCCTCGCAGAAGTTCGACAGCTCCTCGAAGAAGGCGAGGCCTGGATCGGCGCCGAGGCGGGAGGGACCGAGCCCGCCCGGGAAGCGCTGGACGCGTGCCGCCGCCGGCTCTCGAGCGAAGAGGACGTCGCTCCGGAAGCAGCCTAGGGCCTCCGTCGAATCGTCCAAGCTTTGGCGATGTTCGTTTCGTTTGTCGCCGTGGGGGAAACCGTGTCGTTGACGGGGACGAATACGACGCGGACCACGCGAGAAGGGGAGGAGTTCATGCGAAGAGAGGGTGCGCTGGCGCGCGACCGGACGGACATCCAGAGGGCGGCGTTCCTGTTCGGGATCGTGTTCCTCGTCGTGACGCTCGCCGGCTTCATTCCCGGGATCACGACGAACTACGACGACCTGACGAGGTTCGACGGGGAAGGCGCGAAGATCTTCGGGATCTTCGGCACGAATATCCTCGAGAACATCGTCCATCTCCTCTACGGAGTGGCGGGGCTCGCGGCCGCGGCGAGCTGGGCCGCCTCGAAGAACTACTTCATCTGGGGCGGGGTCGTCTACCTCGCCGTCTGGCTCTACGGCCTCCTCGGCGGAAGCGACGAGGACAGCGCGGCGAACTTCCTGGGCCTGAACTCGGCCGCCGACTGGCTCCACTTCATCCTCGGAGTAACGATGATCGCCGTCGGTTTCCTCCTGAGCCGAAGAGTGGCCGCCGCCGCGACGGCGTAGCGAAATCGACCTGTTTTCGAAGAAAGGGCGGGCGCGACCCGCCCTTTTCTTTTTCCGCAATTTGCGGCAATCTAGGGCGCGGAAGGATTGTGGTAGCCTCACCCGAAAGGGGCTTCGTGAGCCTCCTCGAGAACGTGACGCGTTCGATCGCCCGAACGCCGACCTCACAAGGAGAGAAGTTGGGGCAGGTCATCGCGTTGGCCAACCAGAAGGGCGGCGTGGCCAAGACGACGACCACGTTGAACCTCGCCGTCGCGTTCCAGGAGATGGGGCACCGGGTGCTCGCGGTCGACCTCGACCCGCAGGGCAACCTCACGATGAGCCAGGGCATCAACCCCGACTCGGTCGAGCGGTCGATGTTCGACGTCCTCGTCCACCGGGTTCCGATCGAGGAGGTCATCCACCGGGCCGAGGTCGACGTCGCCGTCTCGTCGATCGACCTCGCCGGCGCCGAGCTCGCGCTCTCGAGCATGATCGGGCGCGAACGCGCCCTCCAGAAGGCGCTCCTCCCGGTCCGACACCAGTACGACTACACGCTGGTCGACACGCCGCCGTCGCTCGGGCTGCTCACGATCAACGCTCTGACAGCCGCCGACAGCGTCATTGTTCCTGTTCAGTGTGAGTACCTCTCCCTCCGCGGCCTCGTCCAGCTTGAAGGAACGCTCTCGATGATCCGCGAGAACCTGAACCCGTCGGTCGAGATCCGCGGGATTCTCCCGACGATGTTCGACGCGCGAACGCTCCATGCGCGCGAGGCGGTCGAGATGCTGAAGGAGAACTTCGGCGACCTCGTCTTCGACACGTGGATCCGAAAGACGGTCCGGTACGCCGAGGCGCCTGTGCAGGGCGTCTCCGTCCTCAAGTACGACCCGTCGGGTCAGGCGGCGGACGCCTACCGGCAGCTTGCGAAGGAGGTGCTGAATGGCGCGACAGCGCGGGCGCGCGAGCATGCGTGAGGGTCCTCTCGCCGAGCTCTTCCGAGCGACGGACGCAGCGCAGCGGCAGGCGGAGAAGGAGCAGCCGGCGACGGCGGATGCGCCCACGGTCGAGCACGCCGGTCCGGAGCAAGAGCCGGTCACGGAGGCGGGGGCCGCCGCGCCGGCGCCCGACGCCCAGCGCGTCGCAGCCGCCGCGCGATGGACGGAGACCGCGCCCCGGATG
>JALZFU010000215.1 GCA_030861385.1 Actinomycetota bacterium | reverse complement strand
TGGGCCATGACGGCGACGCCCACCCCGTACAGCCCGGCCAGCGAGTTCGCGCCGACGATCGCGGCGGCGATCACGACCACCGGGAGCGCGGTCGCCTGCATCCCGATGGCGAGCCCCTCGATGATGTTCGTCGCGTGGCCCGTGAGCGAGGCGCGCGAGATCCCCTTCACCGGGCTCCAGCGGGTGCCCGTGTAGAACTCCGTGATCGCGACGAGCAGGAACGTGACGCCGAGCCCGATGAGCGTGCAGCCGTAGAGCTCGCCGAACGAGAACTCGTTGGTGTCGAACGCAGCCGTGACGGGGATGAAGCCGAGCGCCGAGAGGACGACGGCGACGAGGACGGCCTTGTAGAGCGCGTTCATGATCGAGCCGCCCCGGCCGACCCGGGCGAAGAACGTCCCGATGACCGACGCGATGATCGCGACCCCGCCGATCGCAAGCGGGTAGACGACGAGGTCGGTGGCGCCGAAGTTGAGCGCGCCGAGGAACATGACCGCGACCGCCGTCACCGCGTACGTCTCGAAGAGGTCGGCCGCCATGCCCGCGCAGTCGCCCACGTTGTCGCCCACGTTGTCGGCGATGACAGCGGGATTGCGCGGGTCGTCTTCGGGGATCCCCGCCTCCACCTTCCCGACGAGGTCGGCGCCGACGTCGGCCGCCTTCGTGTAGATCCCGCCCCCGAGGCGCGCGAAGACGGAGATGAGCGAGCCGCCGAACGCGAGGCCGATCAGCTCGCGGGTTGCGCTCTCCGAGTCGCGATCGAGCCAGCTCGTGAGGATGCCGTAGTAGCCCGCGACGCCGAGAAGACCGAGACCGACCACGAGGAGGCCCGTGACCGAGCCGGCCGAAAAGGCGACGGCGAGCGCTCGCCTGACGCCGTGCGTCGCCGCCTCGGCGGTTCGGACGTTCGCACGGACGGCGACGTTCATGCCGATGAAGCCGGCCGAGGCCGAGAAGACGGCGCCGATCAGGAAGCCGAACGCCGTCCCCCAGCCGAGGTCGTTCCAGAGTCCGATACCGAGGAAGAGGACGAGCGCGACGCCCGCGATCGTCATGTACTGCCGCCGCAGGTACGCCGAGGCGCCCTCCTGAACCGCGTGCGCGATCTCCTGCATCCGCGCCGAGCCGGCCGGAAGCGCGAGGAGCCGCATGGTCAAGACGACCGCCCACCCGATCCCGACGGCCGCGCAAAGAAGCCCGAAAAGGACGCTGTGGTCCTGGAAGAAGTCGCTCACGCCTTCCCCTCTACCCGTTTCACGAAGTCGGCGCTCCCAGCCCCCGCGAGACCCCGGAAATCCTCATGAGGAGCGGGAATCGCCGGCCGCGATTTCTATCACAAAGTCCTACAGGCGAGCACCGCGAAGCGCGGTCGCACAGACGTCCTCGGGCTGCGGGCCGACCCTCGGGACGACGGCGAAGAGGAGCTCCCGGAGCCTCTCGTTGTTCTCGGTGAACACGCGGACGACCTGCTCGTGCGAGACCGGCTCCGTTCCCTCCACCCCGACGTCGTGATCGGTGACCATGGAGATGTTCGCGTAGCAGAGCTCGAGCTCTCGGGCCAGGTACCCCTCCGGGTACTGCGTCATGTTGATCGTGTCCCAGCCCATCTCCTGAAACCAGCGCGACTCGGCGCGCGTCGAGAAGCGCGGCCCCTGGATTACGACGACCGTGCCGCCGTCACGCACCCGGATGCCGAGCTCGCGGGCGGTCTCGACGAGTACCCGGCGGAGGTCCGGGCAGTACGGATCGGCAGCCGAGACGTGGGTCGTCTCCGGGCCTTCGTAGAACGTGTCCCCGCGCCCGCTCGTTCGGTCGACGAACTGGTCGGTGACGACGAACTCGCCGAGCCCGATGTCGGCCCGAAGCGAGCCGGACGCGTTCGGGCCGATGATTCGCCGCACGCCCAGCTCCTTCATCGCCCAAACGTTCGCGCGGTACGGGATCTGCGCCGGTGGCAGCTCGTGCCTGCGCCCGTGCCTTGGAAGGAAGGCGACCCGCTTGCCGCCGACCTCGCCGATCGTCACCGGGGCCGAGGGGCGTCCGTACGGCGTCTCGACCTCGACCTCGTCGACGTCCTCGAGGAACGAATAGAAGCCAGAACCGCCGAAGACTCCGATCTCGGCCTCGTCCGCCACGGCGGCGCACGCTACACCGACGAGTCGGCTCGCTCCGAGCTACGTCTCGTCACCGGGCTCCGGCTCGGCGCCCTCCGAGGCGGCTTTCGCGTACGCGAGCTGGAGGTTCGCGACCGACGAGTTGAAGTCGCGCACCAGGTCCTGGGGGACGAACTTCGCGAGCACCTCGGTGAGGGCGCGCATCGTCTCGATCGCGAGCTGCGCTTGGGCCAGGTCGCGGTCGCCCCGCGTCTCGTCGGTGAGGCCGAGCCGACGGTACCCGATCGACGAGACGGTCATGAGTGTGTTGACGAGGACGTCCTCGACCTTGAGCTTGCGAAGCTCGTCCGCGAGCTCGCGCGCGATCCGCTCCTGCTCGTCTGAGCCGGACGGGCCCGGCTCAGACACGGACCGCCTCCAAGACCTCGTCCGCGTAGATCTCCTCGAGCGTCGCCCCCGCCTGCAAGCGCGCGATCTGTCGCTGCGCCGCGTTCACGGCGGGAACGCCGAGGTAGGAAGCGGCTCCCAGATCCTCGGCCACGGGCAGCACCCACTCGACCAGCTCCTCGACGGCTGCGCGAGCGGGGCGCACGCGCGCCCGCGGGTACGCGCCGAGGTCGATCAGCTCGCCTGAGATCCCGTAGCGGATCGCTCGCCAGAAGTTCTCCTCGAGGAGCGCGCGCGGAAACGTCGGGAGCGGCTCCCCCTCGTCGAGCGCGACCGCGATTCGAGCGGTCAGGGAGTAGAGGAGCGCCGCGAGGGCCTGGGCCTCGGCGAGCTGCGGCTGCCCGTCGCAGATCCGGATCTCGACCGTCGGGAAGGCGAGGTGTGGTCGCACGCTCCACCAGATCTGCGTGTGCTCGGAGATGGAGCCCGTCTCGTAGAGGAAGCGGACGTAGCGCTCGTACTCGTCCCACCCCGCGAACGGGTCGGGGACGCCGCAGCGCGGGAACATCTTGGTGAAGATCTGGGTGCGCGCCGAGTGCAGGTGCGTGAAGACGTTCTCGACGAACGGGGAGCTGGCCGAGACCGCGAGGAGCTCCGGAAGGTAGTTGCGAAGCGCGGTCGCGACCCGGACGGCCCGGTCGGCGCCGCGGATCCCCGTGTGGACGTGGAGGCCGAACGAGTTGTTCCGCCAGACGACGTAGCGAAGGATCTCGTCGTTTTGCCGGTAGTGCGGCGTGTCGATGATCCGCTGCTCCTGCCAGGCGCTCCAGGGGTGGGTGCCGGTTGCGGCAAGCGAGAGGTCGAGCGAGTCGGCGAGCTGAAGGAGCTGGCCGCGGCGCTCTCCCATCCTCGCGGCGGCGTCCGCGAACGTGTCGCAGCGGCCGGTGCGGATCTCGACCTCGGACGCGATCAGCTCGCCGACGAGCATGCCGTCGAGCTCCGTCCCGTGCGCGGCGGCGAAGAGCTCCTCGAAGCGGTTCACGAGCCCGAGCGTGCGCGGGTCGAGGAGCGCGAACTCCTCCTCGACCGCGAGCGTGAGGTCGTCGGCGGTCTCGAACTGGTCCCGGGCGACGCGCAGCTGCTCGTCGGGGCTCAGGCGCTGCGCCTCTCCCATCCCGGTGAAAGTATCAAGACGAAAGTATTACGGCCGCGATCCGCTCCCAGCTCCAGCGCGTCTCGGCGGCGCGACGAGCGGCCGCCGAAAGGCGTCTCCACTCGTCGAGCGGGAGCGCGAGGATCGCGCGGAGCGTCCGAGCCAGGTCGTCCGCGTCGCCCGAGGCAAAGGTCGCGAGCGCGCGGTGCTCCCGTGGGTACTCGGCCTCGAGGCCGGCCGCGACCTCGGCGAGCCCCGAGTGGCGCGCGACGAGGGGAGGCGAGCCGCAGGCGGCGGCCTCGACCGCCACCATGCCGAACGCCTCCGGGAAGACGGACGGCGTCACGCTCACGTCGGCGAGCGGCCAGAGGTGCTTCAGATGACGGTGCTCGAGCGCTCCCGTGAAGAGAACGCGCTCGTCGGCGTCACGCTCGAGGGCGCCTCTCGCCGGGCCGAAGCCGACGACGACGGCGCGCGCGTCGACGCCGCGAAGCGCCTCGAGCAGGAGGTGCACGCCCTTTTCGCGCGAGAGTTTCCCGACGTAGACGACGGTCGGCTCCGCCCCGGAGAGGAACGCCTCAAGACGGGCCGCGTTCCCTTCGTCGGGGAGGCGCTCGCGCGCGCCGCCCGGGTTGGGC
>JALZFU010000204.1 GCA_030861385.1 Actinomycetota bacterium | reverse complement strand
GGCCCGAAGATCTCCTCCTGTGCGACGCGGTAGCTCTGCGCGACGTTCGTGAACACGGTCGGCGCGAACCAGTAGCCGCGCTCCGGGAGACGGCACGGCGGCTGGTAGATCTCGGCGCCCTCCTCCTCCCCGCTCGCGACGAGCTCCTCGATCTTCTCGAGCTGCTGGGGCGAGTTGATCGCGCCGAAGTCCGTGTTCTTGTCGAGCGGGTCGCCGACGCGGAGCGTCCGCATCCGTCGCTTCAGCTTCTCGACGAGCGGCTCGTAGATCGACTCCTGGACGAGGAGCCGCGAGCCGGCGCAGCACACGTGGCCCTGGTTGAAGTAGATCCCGTTCACGATCCCCTCGACCGCCTGGTCGAGGGGGGCGTCGTCGAAGACGATGTTCGCCGCCTTGCCGCCGAGCTCGAGGGTGAGCTTCTTCGGCGTCCCGGCGAGGGCGCGCTGAATCTCCTTTCCCACCTCCGTCGAGCCGGTGAAGGCGACCTTGTCGACGCCGGGGTGTGCGACGAGGGCGCCCCCCGTCCGTCCGTCGCCGGTGACGACGTTCACGACGCCCGGCGGCAGCCCGGCCTGGCGAAGCACGTCGCAGAATAGGAGCGCCGTGAGCGGGGTCGTCTCGGCGGGCTTCAGGACGACCGTGTTCCCGGTCGCGAGCGCGGGCGCGACCTTCCAGGCGAGCATGAGAAGCGGAAAGTTCCAGGGGATCACCTGGGCCGCGACGCCGACCGGTCGCGGCCGGCGGCTCGGGAAGGCGAAATCGAGCTTGTCGGCCCAGCCCGCGTAGTAGAAGAAGTGCGCCGCGGCGAGCGGGAGATCGACGTCTCTCGACTCCCGAATCGGCTTGCCGCCGTCGAGTGACTCGAGAACGGCGAATTCGCGCGCGCGTTCCTGGAGGATCCGCGCAAGGCGGAAGACGTACTTGGCGCGCTCGCTTCCGGGAAGCTCGGACCACCCGTTCTCGAACGCCTCGCGGGCGGCCGCGACCGCGAGGCCGACGTCCTCGGCGCCCGCGTAGGCGACGTCGGCCAGACGTTCCTCGGAGGACGGGCTGAGCGAGGGCCGGAACTCGCCCGAGCACGGCTCGACCCACTCGCCGCCGATGAAGAGGCCGTAACGCTCGTCCAGGCGGACGATGTCCCGCGCTTCCGGAGCGGGTGCGTAGTCGAAGGCGGACGGGACCGGCGAGCGGTCCTGACGAGGCTGGAGTCGAGCGTCGGCCATCAGTCGAGGGTGAAGTAGTCGGGGTTCTGGTAGACCCCGGTCTTCTCCTTGCGGAGCTGGAGAAGGACGTCGTTCAGGAGCGAGGACGCGCCGAAGCGGAAAAGGTCAGGCGTCAGCCACTCGGGGCCGAGCGTCTCATTCACGACGACGAGGTGCTGGACCGCCTGCTTCGCGTGCCGGATCCCGCCCGCCGGCTTGACGCCGACCTTCCGGCCCGTCTCCTCGTGAACGTCTCGGACGGCCTCGAGCATGACGAGCGTGACCGGGAGCGTCGCCGCCGGCTGGATCTTCCCGGTCGACGTCTTGATGAAGTCGGCGCCGCCGGCGATCGCGAGCAGGCTCGCTCGGCGGACGTTGTCGTACGTCCCGAGCTCGCCCGTTTCGAGGATCACCTTGAGGCGGACGTCGCCGACCGCCTCCTTGACCCGGCGGACCTCCTCGTAGACCTTCGCGTAGTCCCCCGAGAGGAGCGCGCCGCGGTCGATCACCATGTCGACCTCGTCGGCGCCGAGCTCGACCGCGCGCCGCGCCTCCTCGATCTTGAGGTCAAGGAGCGAGCGCCCGGACGGGAAGGCGGTCGCCACGGAAGCGACCCCGACGTCCGAGCCGACTAACCTCTCGCGAGCGACCGGGACGAGGTCCGGGTAGACGCAGAGCGCCGCGACGGACGGGATGGCCAGGTCGCCGGGATCCGGCCGAACGGCCTTCGAGGCGAGCGCCGCGACCTTCCCCGGGGTGTCCGAGCCCTCGAGCGTCGTCAGGTCGGTCATGCGGACGGCGAGCTCGAGCGCGAAGAGCTTCGACTCGCGCTTGACCGATCGCTTGGCGAGCGTCTCCGCGCGTTCGCTGACTGCCACCTGGTCGACCGATCCGATGCGGGAGAGCCGCGGCCCGAGCGGGAGCTCGAATCCGCGGGGAAGCGCCGGGGCCCATGTCATCAGAGGCAGTCTAGAGCGCTCGTTTCGCGTCACAGCGGGCGCCCGACGCGCCGCGAGCACGCGGTCGTCGGGAGCGTGAGACGTCGCTCTGCGGCAGCGGGAGCCCCGAGGCGTAAGACGCGCCCGCTTCGGCAAGAACCGCGCCGTGATCGAGGAGGTTCGCGCCGAGAGCTGGATCGAGCTCCAGGAGCGTCTCTTCGAGGGCGCCTGGAACGAGCGGCTCGGTCGGTTTCGCTCCGACCTCGCGTTCCGCGGGCAGGCGGACGCGGCCGCCGACCTCGCGACGACGCTCGCTCGGTTGGGCGGCGACTACGCCGAGCTCGAGCGCTCCCTCCTTCGGAACTTCCGCAAGTACGCGCGCCGCGACGCGGTCGCGGTCGATTCCCCGTGGGACTGGCTCGCCGTCGCAAAGCACCACAACCTCCCGACGCGCGTAGTGGACTGGAGCTACTCGCCGTACGTCGCGCTTCATTTCGCGACCGCCGACCTGGCCAGGGGAGAGGTCGACGCCGCCGTCTGGTGCGTCGACTTCGTGCGCACGCGGGAGGCGCTTCCGGACATGCTCGCCGACCTCCTCGAGGGCGAGGGCTCGAACGTCTTCACGACCGAGCTGCTCGGCCGCGCCGTCGGCTCGCTGGACGAGCTGGATGCCCTCGCCGACGAGGATTTCGTCGTCTTCTTCGAGCCGCCCTCGCTCGACGAGCGGATCGTCAACCAGTTCGCCCTCTTCTCGCTCATGTCGAGTGCGACGGCGCAGCTCGACGACTGGCTCGGCGACCGACCGGGCCTCGCACGGAAGGTCGTCGTCCCGGCTGAGCTCAAGTGGGAGGTGCGCGACAAGCTCGATCAGGCGAACGTCACCGAGCGCGTCCTCTTCCCCGGCCTCGACGGCCTCTCGTCGTGGCTCACGCGCCACTACAGCCCGCGCCGCGAGGCTAGGGAACGGGCGCGAGCGAGCGCGCGATCGCCAGGAGGTCGCGCTTCGGGAACGGCCCGCTGACCGTGTAGAGGACGCGGCCCCGCCGCCAGTAGAGGTGCGGCGGGATCTGGGGACCGATCCCGTACCAGCCCCGCGCGCCACGGATCGTCGCCCGCTCCGCGTATTCGCTTCCGCACTCGAAGGCGAAGGGATCGCTCTCCCAGCTCCGACCACCAGCGAGGCGCTGCGTCACGTCGATCCGCTCGAAGCCGCGCCGGAACACGGCGGCGAAGAGCTCGCGCCGCCGGGGAACGGACCCCTCCGCTCCCGTCCTTCCCGACCGCGGCGCCCACCCCGCCACCGCGAGGCCGAAGCCCGGCGGGACCGTCGTCGGAAGCCTCGGCGCGTACGAGAGGTGGGACGCCGCGGTCGCCGGGGGCGTCCGCCGGAAGCCACGGTCGACGCGGAACGGCCGGGCGCCCAGTCGCGGCGTTTCGAACTCGGACGCGGGAAGGTCGTCGTTCACCGCCGAGTACGTCCACCGGAACGTGTTCACATCCCTCTTCATCCTTTCGCGGACGCGCAGCGGCAGGAGCGTCCCTCGGGAGAGCGAGAGCGTGATCCGTGCCGCGGCGCGGCCGGCGCAGTCGTTCGCCGGGAGCCGGAAGGAGGTCGTCCACGACGCCTCGCCGGCGGTCGTGACCGCGGCAAGACGGCGCTTCCCGGCACGCGAGCGCGCGAGCACGAAATCGGAGAACGCGGTCAGATCCTCGAGAAAGGAGTGGGCGTCAGGACGGGCGGCGAAGGTCCGCCGCACCACTTCGCCGGGAAGGCCCGGTGCGTCGTACGTGACGCCGTTTCGCTCGACGATGAACGGCCGCCGCGACACCCGCGCGCCTCTCCGGAGCGCGAGCGACTCGGGCTCCTCCCACGAGAAGAGCCTGACGAGCGCGGGCCCCTGCTCGACCGCACGGAAGGAACGCGGAACCGTCGTCGGATGCGGACCGCCCGCGAAGGGCTCGGCCTCGGCGCCGGTCGCAAAGACAACGAGCGCCGCTCCCGAGGCGGCGAGGAGGGCGGCGAGCGACCTCATCGCGGGACCCTAGCGGGCAGCGACGAGCTCGTCGAGGAGCGGCGCCGCGTCGAGTGGCGCGTAGCCGATCCGGGCGGCGATCGCCTCGCTCGTCGGCCTCGTCCCCTCGCGGAAGAGCTCGCGGAGGAAGTCGCCGGTCTCGGGACGCTCCCACCAGTCGGCGCCGACCTCGCTTCGGAGGTGAGCGCGAAGCTGCGCCGTTCGCACCCAGGCACGGAGGTAGTCGGCTGAGTAGAACCCGTCGTCCAGGTCGGCGAGGTAGCCGTCCGGGCGGTACCGAAACCCCGTCGCGGCGCGTAGCCGGTCGGCGTACACGGGTGCGTAGTCCCGGGCACGCTCGAAGTCGGCCCAGAGGTCGAGCTCGTAGTCAAGCTTCGCGACGTAGCGGCGAAAGAGGAGCATCTCGAGGAAGCGAGTCGCCTCCGCGAGCTCCTCCGCCTTCTCGTCGTCGACGCCGAAGTAGCTCGCGTGCCAGCCCGGCTCCCGGGTCACCGACTCGACCAGGAAGGAGTAGATCTCGGTCAGCGCGTGGTCGCGCGAGAGCCGCCGGAACGCGTACGGAAGCGAGGGATCGCATCCCGCGTAGTGGAGCGCATGGCCGGCCTCGTGGAGGAACGCCTGGTAGTCGTGCAGCCCCCCCTGCGCGCGGGTGATGAGGTGGACGACGGCGGGCGGGTCGGAGGCGATGACGCAGGCGCGGGGATTCTTCTGCGGGCGATCGTCCAGGTCGAGCCGGATCCGCTCCTCGGCCGCGAGGTCGAACCCGAGGCGGGCAAGGGTCTCCAGGCAGACCGCGACGGCGCGCTCCTTCGCGTACACGTCCTCGAGCTGCGACATCCGCCGCACGTACGCAACGTGGTACGACGACGGCTCGTCCTCACGCTCCTCGCCGAGGATACGGTGGAGCCAGCGGGCGCCGAGGGCCGCGAACGACTCCTCCTGACGGCTCGCCGCGTCCGCGAGCGCGCGCGCGAGCTCGCGAAGGTCGATCTGCTTCCGCTCTTCGCTTCGCCGGACGGGGTCGGACTCGCCGGTGAGATCGGCGTCGAGCTCCTCCTCGCGGCGCATGAGCTCGAGCCGCCGGTCGTTGAAGAGCGCGGACGCGTCGGCGCCGAGCCGGCCGAGCTCCTCCCGCTCGCCGTAGTCGGGGAGGACGGCGACCTTCGCCTGCGCGGCGCGAAGAGGGAGCGACTCGCCGCGAAACTCGACCCGCGCGGCCAGGATGGCATTCTGGAGCTCGTCGTAGGCCTCGGCCAGCTCGACCGAGACGATCCCGCCCGCGCACGCGTCGCGCAGCCGCACGAGCCGCTCACGCTCGTCACCTGCGCTCTCGTGCTCGGCCTCTCGCAGCGTCTCGTGCTGGTCGCGCGTAAAGAGGTCCGCGTAACGGGCCACGATCGCTGCGTGCTCGCTTACCTCCTTCTCTCCGACGCGCACCGCACGCGCCTCCTCCGAGCTCTCGTGCAGGTACTGCCGGAGCTGCTCCTCGAACCGATCAGCCGTGACCGCCAAACCGCCCTCCTAGATCCCCATGCGCACGAGCATGGCCTCGTCGCGGCGCCACCGTGGCCGCACTTTTACCGTCAGGTCGAGGAAGACCTTCTGCCCGAGCAGGAGCTCGACCTCCGGTCGCGCCCGCGACCCTATCTCCTTGATCGTACGCCCGCCCTTGCCGACGAGGATCGCCTTCTGCGACTCCGCCTCGACGAAGACGACCCCGCTCACGCGGCTCCCCTCGATCTCCCCGACCTCGACGATGATCGCGTGCGGCACCTCCTCGCGCGTGAGCGCCAACGCCTTCTCGCGGACGAGCTCGGCGACCCGGAACTCGAGCGGGAGGTCCGTCACCTCCCCCTCGGGGAAGTACGCGGGTCCGTCCGGTAGGAGCGCGACGAGGTCGGCCCGGAGCGCGGCGACGCCGTCCCCGGTCCTCGCGCTGACCGGATGCAGGGCGTGGAAGTCGCCGAGCGCAGCCGCCGCTTCGATCTGCGCGGCGATCCGATCGGGCTTCAGCCGGTCGACCTTGTTCACCGCGAGGACGACGGGCGCCTGGCCGCCGAACACGCGACCCGCGATGAAGCGGTCGCCGGCGCCGATCGTCTCGTCGCCGGCGAGGACGAAGAGGACCGCGTCCACCTCCGTCAGCGACTCGTCGACCGTCCGCTGCATGTGCTCGGTGAGCGGATCGCGCGGGCGCTGGAAGCCGGGCAGGTCGACGAGGACGAGCTGGTGTCCGTCACCGTTCGCGACCCCTGCGATCCGATGACGCGTCGTCTGCGGCTTGTCGGAGACGATCGCCACCTTTCCCCCGCAGAGGGCGTTGACGAGCGTCGACTTGCCGACGTTCGGTCGCCCGACGAGCGCGACGAACCCGCTCTTCAGTCGCCCGTTCGCCGTCATTGCGTTGTCTCTCGCAGCGTCCGCTGCTCGTGCCACGCGAGAAACGCGGATGGCGGGCGGCACGCCACTAAAGCGTGAACGAGTCGGGGAGGAGATCCACGGGAGCGCGCTCGACGAGCTCCCCGTCGCGCAGGAAGAGGACGCGGTCGACGCCGAACTCGAGCAGCCACTGCCGGCAGCCGCCGCAGGGCGACGCCGTGACCGCGAGCGCCTCGACGTCGCCCGGCCGCGCGCCTTCCGCGACGGCGCGCGCGAGAGCGGAGCGCTCGGCGCACATGCCGAGCGGGTAGGACGCGTTCTCGACGTTCGTGCCCGTCACGACCTCGCCGCTTCGAAGGAGAACCGCCGCGCCGACGCGGAAGCGGGAATAGGGCGCGTATGCCGATTCGGCCGCGGAGGCCGCCCGCTCGACGAGCTCCTCGTCCGTCACGTGAGAGTCTGGAAGAGGAGCAGCGTGACGAGCGTCCCGAGGATCCCTCCGAACACGACCTCGAGCGGGCTGTGGATCCCCGCCTCGACGCGCGACTGGGCGACGAGGATCGCCATCACGAGGCCGAGCGTCGAGATGAGCACGCGGTGCTGGAACTCGGCGGACACGATCGTGATCGCCATCCACGAGCCGAACGCGACGGCCGCGTGGCCGGACGGGAGCCCGCCGCGGAGCGGCGTCCCGCGGCCCGAGAC
>JALZFU010000185.1 GCA_030861385.1 Actinomycetota bacterium | reverse complement strand
CCCCCCCCCCACTTCCCGTGCGTTGCCCACGGCTGGCTCTTAACCGTTTCCCCTCTTCCGACCAGCGTCGGCACATTTGTGGTCGTGTGGTCGTGTCCGTCGTCGTGCCGGTCGCCACGTCGAGTGCCGGCGACAGCCGGCCCCGAAAAGATTGCGCCGGCGAGCAAGAGGCAGGTCGGGATACTCGTAGGTGGTTGCCGGCGGAGCTGTCGCAATCCTCGCCGTTTGTGCGCCAGACTCAAGCCGACCGTCGGGTAGTCCGCTCCAGCTCCGCATCCCCTCTCGCTGCGTGCGGCTCGCGACCGCCGGCGCTCACGCCTTGTCGCCAGCCATCCCCGCCGAGACGCGAGCGAGCACGAGCGGCATGAGAGGCGAACGGGGAGGCGAAAATGGCGGCCCGCCATGAACGACATACGCCTTTGGGTTGTCGGGCTCGGCACGGTCGGGCAGTGGCTCCTCCATGCGGTCCACGCAAACGGTGCCAGGCTCGAAGGCCGATACGGATTCGTGCCAAGGGTCGTCGGCGTCGCGAGCGCGCGGCACGGCTTCGTCTACGACGCCGATGGCCTCGACCCGCCGACTGTCCTGGAGCAAGTGGCCGGCGGACGTCCGCTGAGCGAGCTCGGCCATGCTCGCCACTGGGACCGAGCGATCGAAGGTCTCGGAGCGACAGAAGCAGACGTGCTCGTCGAGGTGACGGCCAGCCAGGCCCCGACTGGCGAGCCCGGCCTGACGCACATGCGCGAGGCTCTGCAGCGCGGGATCCCGGTCGTGACCTCCAACAAGTGGCCGGTCGCGTTGCAGGGCGTCCAGCTCGCCGAGCTCGCCCGCGAGCGGGGTGTCGCGTTCCGCGCTGAGTCCACGGTCATGTCCGGTACTCCCGTCCTGAGCACGCTCGTGGAGGGCCTTGCGGGGGCGACGCCGACCAGCCTCCGCGGCGTCTTGAACGCGACGGCCAACTTCATCGTGACGCGGATGGAGGAGGGCGCGTCGTATGAGGATGCCCTCGGCGCGGCGCGAGAGCTCGGACTGGCCGAACGCGATCCGACGGCTGATGTCGAGGGCTTCGACGCAATGGCGAAGGCGATGATCCTCGCGGGCCTCGTCTTCGGCAGACAACTGCGCCCCGAGGACGTCGTGCGCCGCGGCATCACCGAAATCGACCCGGCGCAGATCGAGGCCGCGCGCTCGAGCGGCGCCCGTGTCAAGCAGCTCGTGACGCTTGCGCTCCCCGAGCCGAGTGGCGGCGAGGACGTCGTCGCTCGCGTCGAACCTGCGCTCGTTCAGCGCGACGATCCGCTTGCGCACATCTCGGGAGTGGTCAATGGGATCGTCTGTCGTGCCGACCCGGTCGGAGAGGTCATGATCGCGGGACCGGGCGCCGGTCCCGCGCTTGCCGGGCAGGGTGTCTTCAGCGACCTCATCGCGGTCGCGCGGCCGGCTCGTCGCGGTGCTACCGACCCGCGCACCATCTCGCACGGTGTAAGTGGCTAGGCGTGAGCTCGCTCGCGCCGCGCACGATGCGGCGATCGCAAGCAGTCGTGCGATCTCGTTTTGCGTCAATCGGGCACAACCGGGCTGCGGCGCGGCAGGAGGTGCGACCGCGCGAGCCGGACAACGCCTGGCGCCGCGGCGCGACATACGGAATGGATCGCCGCGAGGCGGGCCAGCAGTTCACGTACGGTCCGATCGTGGAGGAGCGCCAAGACGCGTACGGGGAGCTCGTCGTCGCTTACCTCGAGGGCCAGGGACGCGTGCGGGAGATCGTCGAACGAGACGACGGCTTCATCGAGGCGACGGACGGGCCGGCCGGCTATTTCGCTCCCGTCCGCGCCTGGCCCTTCGCCGAGAGGCGAGGACTGCGTTTCATCCGCGGACGTGTCCTCGACGTTGGCTGCGGCGCGGGCCGCGTCGCGCTTGAACTTCAGGCTCGCGGCCGCGAGGTGGTCGCGATCGACGTCTCTCCGCTCACGGTCGAGGTCGCGAGGAGGCGTGGCGTCCACGACGTACGCGTCATGGCCTTCGAGAAGGTGGGCCGCCAGCTGGGCCGCTTCGACACCGTCGTCATGTACGGCAACAACTTCGGCCTCTTCGGCGGCAAGGCGAAGGCGGAGCGGCTGCTGGGACATCTCCGCCCTCTGGCCAAGCGGATCGTCGCCTCGACGAGGGATCCGTACGACACCGAGGACGAGGCCCACCTTGCCTATCACGAAAGGAACCGACGCCGCGGTCGCATGGCCGGCCAGCTCCGCCTGCGTGTCCGCTACCGCGACTACGCCTCAGCCTGGTTCGACTACCTGATCGTCTCCCCCGAAGAACTCGAGGTGCTCGTCGGCGGGACGGGCTGGCGCGTGAGTCGGGTGATCGAGGGCGACCCGCTCTACGTCGCCGTGCTAGAGTAAAGCGAGGACGTGCCGTAGCCGGGCGGGGTGAGGCCGCGTCCACGCGTCGAGCATCGGGACCGCGAGGGAGCTCCAAAACGCCGACCCCGGGGCGTGGGCGAAGCCTTACCCCGGTGACGCCCTACCGCGCCGGCGGCGGCGGAAACGCGACGGCCTCGCCGCCCGGGGACTCGCCCGCAACGCCCCGACGCAGTCGCAGCCGCCAGACCGCGAGGGCGTAGGCGAGCAGCGCCGCCTCGACGAGCGTGATTGCGAGCCGGTTCAGGATCGTCGCGCCGAGCGCGACTCCGTCCGAGACGACGGCGAGCATGAGTCCGTACATCGAACCCTCGCGAACGCCGAGCCCCGACGGGGCGATGACCGAGAGGACGGCGACGATGGCGCCGACCGCGGCCGTGCCCCCTAGGTAGGGCAGCGACGACCAGGCGGGCTCGCCGCCGACCGAGCGGACGAGAAAGAAGAGCGCGGCCCCGCCGACGAGCCAGGTGCCGCAGTAGAAGAGCAGGAGCGCGCCGGCTGTCCGGTACGGGAGCACGGGCGGCTCGGCCCCGAACCGGCGGAAAACCCGCCGCGTCAGCGGAACGTAGACACGCGGATAGACGAGGACCGTGACGGCGAGGGCGAAGGCCGCGAGCGGGACCACCGGCACGTCCGCGTCGCGGGCCCAAAGGAGGCCGAGCGCGAAGACGAGGACGCCCGAGAGGGCCGAGAGCCCCGCCTCGAGGAGGATCGAGCCCGCGACGACCGGCGTCGCGCCGACGCCGACTCGCCGGAGCCAGACGATGCGCGCGAGCGGCGTCCAGACTCCCCCCGGGACGTACTTCGCGAGCATCGAGGCCATCTCCGCTTGGAGGGCGACCCAGTACCCGATCCGGACGCCGAGCGCGGCGAGGAGCCACTGCCAGCCGACGACGAAGAGGAGGTAGTAGGCGGTGAGAAGCGCGAGCGCGATGCCGAGGTCGCCGGGGTCGGCGTGCCGTAGGCGCGGGAGCGCGTCGCCCCAGACGTCCCGAAGCGCGTAGGCGAGGAAGCCGAGAGCGATCGCGACGGCCGCGAGCTGAAGCGCGACGACGAGGCGCCGCCTGCGCGCGAGGTCAGCCGGCCGAATGCGCACGGAAGGAATGTACTCTCGGCCGATGGCCCACCCGCCCCGGTCCCCGCGGCGAGGGGCGCGAGGCCCGCCGTTCGGCGCCCGGACGTAACACAGTTTCGGTGAACGAAGCGAGACTCGAAGAGAGCGAGAACGGAGACGTCTGCCGTGTCGAAGAAGACCTCTGCCGCAGCGACGTCGGCCGCACATATGGTTGGCGGCGCCTGCCAATTTTCATTGTGTGAGAGGACCGACTGCACGAGCGCAGTGCCGGACGCCCGCTTCGGGTGTCAACCGCCCCGTGATCGTCACTCGTTCCCCTCGAACGTGCCTAGCGCCTCCATCATCGCCTGATTCCGCGCGTCGGTGAGCCCTGTCCGCCCCACCGTCCAGGTGATCGGGGAGCGGCTCGATCGAGAGCATCATCGCCTGCGCGACTTCCTGACGCGCGTCGCGCAGCCGCACGAATGGCTCGAGGCGGGCTCGCCGGACGCCGAACGTCTCCTTTCCCGCCTCTCTCTCGCCGAGTCTCCGCTACCCGTCGTCGTCGACGGCAATGACGTGTACACCGCCGCCACGGTGGAGCGTCTCGCGGCCGCCTGGCATCACCTCGATCCGCCGAAGCGCTCGAGCTACGAGCTGGCGATCATCGGTGCGGGCCCAGCCGGCCTCGCCGCGGCGGTGTACGCGGCATCGGACGGTCTCTCGACGATCGTGCTCGAGCGCGACGTACCCGGGGGACAGGCGTCACACACCGCCCTCATCGAGAACTTCTTCGGGTTTCCCGACGGGATCGGCGGCGCCGAGCTCGCACGGCTCGCCGGTCGGCAGGCGGAGCAGTTCGGAGCCGAGGTGATGGTCTTCCGCGGCGCTCTCGGAAGCGACCTCGAGAGCGCAGCGGAATCGGTCGTTCTTCGGCTCGACGGCGGGATCGAGATCACCGCCGCGGTCGTTCTCGCTGCCACCGGGATGGATTGGCGGCGGCTCGAGATCGAGGGAGTGGACCGGCTGCTCGGCCGCGGCGTCTACTACGGCGCCGGCCGGAGCGAGGCGGCGCAACTCGGGGGCGAGAAAGTCGCGGTGATCGGCGCCGGCAACTCCGCCGGGCAGGCCGTGTTCAACCTCGCGGAAGCTGGAGCACGGGTGACGATGATCGTTCGCGGCGACCGGCTCGGCAAGACGATGTCCGCTTACCTCGTCGACCGCATCCAGCGCCACCCGCTGATCGACGTGCGTCTTGGAACCCAGGTGACCGCGCTGCATGAGTGCGCGGGGCGCCTCTCGGCCGTGAGCTTCATCGACGGTGGAAAGGAGGAGACGAGGCCGGCGCGAGCCCTCTTCATCTGCATCGGCGGCGTACCGCACACCGCCTGGTGTCCGAACGAAGGCGTCCTCACGGACGCGGCCGGCTACATCCTGACGGGGCCCGACCTCGTGGAAGGCGGCAGGCGACCCGACTGCTGGCCGCTCGACCGCGATCCGCTCGCGCTCGAAACGAGCAGAGCGGGCCTCTTCGCCGCCGGCGACGTCCGCCACGGCTCGACGAAACGCGTCGCCGGGGCCGTCGGCGAGGGAGCGATGGCGGTCGTCCTCGCCTTTCGCCGGCTCGCCGAGCTAGGCGTCGCAGCATGATGCCGTAAGACCGTGACCGGTCAGCATGATCGCCGTCCTCCTGGAGAACGAGAAGCAGAATGACGCGGGGACGGGTCGGCTGTCCAGGCGCTCGACGTAAAGGTGCTGGAATTCTGCCGCCCGCTCGCATCGAGCCCGCTGGATCCGGTGAGGCGGTTCTCGCGTTCGGGCACTCATTGGACACCGACGCGGGGAGCGTCACTCGCCCTCCTCCTCGATTTCCGCCCGCTTGACATCTCGTCCACGGCGGCGACTAGACGCACGGACGGCGAAGGGTTAGGACCCCGAGCGGGGTACCTCGGAGTCCTTTGGGAAGCGACTCCCGTAGCCGGGATCGAAGGAGGCAAATCACGGATACGCGTCCTCCCATCTTGCAACTGGTGACGCTGCTAGTACCGTTTGTCTCAGCCGCGGTCGTCGTCGTCGGCGCGGGCCGCGGCCCTTGGGAGCGCCGCTTAGCCCCGGCCGGTAGCCGCAGCCAGCCGGGGCGCGCTCCCTTTGCCGGCTCCCTCGTTGATCGGACCGGTGCCGGTTGCTGCGGTGTCGGAGTTAGCGCTCGCGCTCGACGTGCGTTTCCTCGTTCGAGCCGCCCTGCCAATACGGCTCGCGGCTTCCCGACTTCGCGAGTCCGCGCGCGATCATGTACCCGATCGTGAGGAGGGCGATCAGCCGCCAGGCGTCGTAGGCGGTGAAGTAGTCGCCGAAGTTGCCGCTACGGCCGGCGTCGTCGTCGGCCCCGATCACCGCGGAGGCGATCAAGACGCCGATGACAGCCGCGATGTACGCATAAAGCTCGGTCGACTTGGTCGAGTGCTTCGTTTCGGTGGCGAGGCGGCGGGCTGAACGATCGAAAAAGGCCGGCCGTCCACCCGTCCGCGTCTCGGACACGTCTACTGCCACGTTGTTCCCCTTCCCTCGGAGTTGACCGTGGCTTCCTACCCCGTGATCCTCGACACAAACAGGACGCAGTAGGTATTCAGTGGAGTAGTGGCGCGTCTCGCCTCGGCTAACCCGAGCCCGCGTCTTTCCCGTCACGCGGTCGCTTCCGCTCGGCGAGCGGGTCGAGAACGCCGAGCGAATAGCGACGATCGAAGGCGTCCATCAGGGGAAGTAGTCGACGCGAACGAGGATCGTCGCTCGCTTCGCTCTCCCGCTCCCCGGGGGACACGCGGCGTCGCCCTTTCGAGCGCGCCTCCAGGTCGTCGGCTCAGCGAAGCACGCGCAGGATCTGTCCTGCTCCCGGCGGGAAGCCGAACCCCTTGTTCGTCACGTAGAGGCCGCCCTTCGGCCCGAACGTCATCGCGGTCGGGAAGGTGAGGCCCGAGACGACCGTCCTGCGGCCACGCCGTGTCAGGCGGATAACCTTGCCCGTGCCCGGCTGGGGAAATCCGGCGGCCGAGCTCGTCTCGAGCACCCAGAGCTGGTGTCTGCGGACGGCAAGCCCGACGATCGCGGTGAATCCCGAGATGATTCGCGTGACGCGCCCGTGCGGCGTGACGACGAGCACCTGCGCCGCGCCCGGGACGAGCGGGAAGGTGGTAAGCGTCCCGATGTAGAACCGATGGCGCTTCGCGTCGACCGCGAGCGCGGTCGGGACGACGTGGCCAAAGAGCAACGAGACGTCGAGAACGCGCGAGACGCGTCCGCGTCGGGTGATCCGGTCTAGCTCGCCGTGGTTCGGCTCGAGCGCGTAGAAAGCGCCCCGGTACTTGACCATGCTGTACCAGGTGCCGTCGGGCTCGAAGTCCCCTTGCGGAGGATTGGCAACGGGATGCCGCTTGAGGAAGCGGCTGAGGTTCGCCACCAGCCGCCACGTCCCGTTGCGGCGGACGCGGATCAAGCTGTTCGGGAAGCCTCGCACCCCGTGCGAGCAGCCGGCGCCGGCGAGAAGGGCATAGACGCGGCGGTTCAGGAACTCGACGTCGGCAACGCCGCTGACTAGGCGGCCGAGTGCCGGCCCCGTCTGGCTCGAGGGCAGCCGGCGGACGACGGTGTGTCTCTTTCCGCTGCGCCCGATACGGGAGATGCGGGCGGTGCGACCACCGGTATAGGGGCCGACGGCCGGGGGGACCTGTCGGCAGCGGCCGGCGGTGGAATGCGTGCCGCCGCGGCCGCCCTCCGCCACGTACAGCGTTCCGTTCGCCTTGAACTCGATGCCACGCGGGTTGTCGAGACCGCGGGCAAAGACCGACACCCTCGCCGCCGAGGCCGGTGCGGCAGCGACCGCGACCGCGCACACGGTTACGACGACCAGCGCGGCACAACCCTTCGAGCGGCTAGCCATTTCGGATCGCTCCTTCCCTGCAGGACAGGCAGCGCAACGATTCACCCGCGAGCGACCTCTGTCAAGTCGGGCTGGCGAATCGGGCTGCCAGCTCCTCGCCACCCGTCCTCGAAAGCAACATCAACGGCGGCCTCGACACGCCGCGAACCCGCGGATGGATCGCGGCCATGAGGGCAGCCGGGTTTTTGTGACGCCGGACGGAAAGGCGGCGAAGCCGACCCACGACGTGCCGCACACGTACGCGAGCATGAGCCTCGCCGCCGGAGTCTCCCTCTTCGCCCTTCGCGACGGATGGGGACGTCGGTCGAGATGATCGATCGGACGGCGATCAGCGCCCCACGCTGGGCGTACGAACGTGGCGTCCTGAATGCCTACGACGCCGGACCGAGCGCCGTGGCTACAGGCGGAAGCGCTTTAGGGTTGAGCGCGATGGCGCGTTCAACTACTCGCCTTCGGTGACCTCGTAGATCTCGTCAGCGACAAGACCGTGCGCCTCACGGTGGACCGTATGCGCTGCCTCGGCATTTGGAGCCTCGACGAGGCAGAAGATCTTCCCCTGCCGCTCGTCCACCCAGTACGACTTGTAGTTGACGCCGTGCTGACCCTGCGTCTCGAGGTCCTTCTTGTGCGCCTCGACGACGTCGTCGACGGAGACGCCTCCCTCGATGTTGTGGACGTCCATGTAAAGCGGCATCGCTCCTCCTCGCATCCGACCGCGAAAACCGGCGCGAGTGTAGCTCGGCTCGGGGGCCGCCGCCCAGGACGGATCGGGATCTCAGCGAGCAGGCTTCGGCTTGCGAGTGCTCGCCTGGTCGCGGAGGCGAACCGCTCTTCCGAGGTGCGACTCCATGCCGAGCTCGCGGTACGTTGCGACCGCCTCGTCGAGGAGGACGCGCGCCGTCTCCAACGCGGGACGGTCCTGACGTTCGAGCAGCATCTGCGCGTACTCGGTCTGAGTGTGTGCGAGGGAGGGGCGCGCGCCGATGCGAGCGCTCAGCTCCAGCGAGTCGCGGAAGTGACGTTCGGCGTCGTCGCTTCGGCC
>JALZFU010000183.1 GCA_030861385.1 Actinomycetota bacterium | reverse complement strand
AATCAGGGGCGCGCGCGCCTCAGTGATCCTCGAGGCCGGCCGGTACTAGCTTCGAGAGCGCACTGTGCAGGCGGTTCGGCCGCCGACCGCCCTGCTCGGCCAGCTCCTTCCGGCGAACGGCCTCCCGGACGACGTGTGCGCCCACGTAGCGGACGGGATCGGGCGGAAGCGTGGCCGAGCGCCGGTTCCAGAGCGACGCGGTCGCCAGGCCTTCGTCTCGCCTGAGCACCTTCGCCGCGAGAAGCTTCCCGCCGAGGAGGGACGGTCCGACCCCGTTTCCGCTCCACCCCACCCCGTACAGCACGTTCGCGCGGCCGCCGAGCTGGCCGAGGAGCGGCAACCCGTCGCCCGAGCGGTCGATCGGCCCGCACCAGTCGTACTCGATCGCGACGTCTTGCATCTCGGGGTAGGCGTGGTGAAGGTCGGCGGTGACGCCGCGCGCGCGGCGGGCGCTCCGGTCGAAGCTCCGGGGAATCCAGCCGCCGAGGGCTATGCCCCAGCCGCCCTTCCCGAAGACGACCCTGCCATCGGCGCTCGTGCGGTAGTAGTTGACCATGAGCTGGGAGTCGGTGATGCATTCGCCGCCCGTCCAGCCGATCTCGGACAGCCGTTCCGGAACCCGTGCCGTCGCGACGATGTCGCTCGAGACGACGACGAGCCGGCGGTGGAGCTCGCGGATCCCTGCCGCCCACGCATTCGTTGCGAGCACGAGCATGTCGGCCGCCACTTCGCCCCCGTCGGTCGTTACGAGAACCGGAGTCGCGGATCTGGTGAAGCGGCGGACGCGCGTGTGCTCGTAGATCTTGATTCCCTGCTCGAGGCAAACGCGGCGCAGTCCCCGCGCGAGCCGAGCAGGCTGGATCTTCGCCGCGGACGGCTCCAGGACGCCCGTGAGGTGCCGCGGCGACCCCGTGCGATGGGCCACCTCCTCGGGTGAGAGCGGGACGAAAGTTCCGGGCGCATGGCGCTCGGTTGCCCGGACGGTGTCCTCCCACGCGCCGAGCTGTGCTTCCGTTCGCGCCGTCCAAAGCCAACCGCCGCGCTCGAAATCCATCGCGATCTCGTGGCGCTCGCCGAATGCGTCGATCTCGCCGATCGCGCCGACCGATTCACGGCAGATCTCGACGGCGTCGGAACCCCCGAGGAGCCGCTCGAGCGTTGGAAACTTCGGCCACCAGGCGAGTACGAAGCCGCCGTTTCGGCCGGAGGCGCCGCCGCCGCAGATGTCTTGCTCGAGGATGACGACGTCGCAGGCCGGATCCCACCGCTTCAGCCAGTAGGCGGTCCACATCCCGACGAAGCCGCCGCCGACGACGCAGACGTCCGCCTTCGCGTTCCCGGCGAGCGGCGCTTCGTCAGGCTCGGCGCCGACTGCCTCCTGCAGCCAGAGAGATCGGTGGCTCTCGCCGACGTATCGTCGCGCATCGGTCATCCTCCGACATCATGATCGGCCTCGCGATCGGGTGCGCCATGGGCGGCGAGAGAGCGAGACGCAGCGGCTCGCTCCTCATCCGAAAGCCCGTCGTCGCCCGTACTCGTCGCCTTCCCGTTCGGGACGAGCCTGTCGTCGCACGTCAGGGCGATACCACCGACCAAGCGCGGGAAGCGCGCCCGCGGCGATCATCGCCTCTTCCTTCTTCCGCAAGATCACGATTGCCGAGCATGCGCGCGAGGTACGGGCGGGCTGTCTCGCTTCGGAGATCGAGCGCGGCGGAGATGCTCGAGCGAAGCGTGGCGCCGGTATGCAAGTCGCGGTGTTCGAGCCGCCACGCGGTTACCGAGTGGTCGGCGGTCCCGACGTCGAGCACGCGCGAGCCGGGGGCGAGGCCATCGGCGGTGACGCCGTCGAAGCCGCGCCACCAACGATCGCCGGCCACCGGGAGGCACCGTACGGCTTCGAGCGTTTCGCCGCTGGATCTCGGGGTCGCCGATCCGCTGGTTCGATCCCTCGCTCCCCGGGTACGCGCGAGGCTCATACACGAGCTCGTTAGGAGGAACGATGGTTGCCGAAGTGATTCCGACGAAGGTTCACGGCGTTATCGACTACGCGACGAGCGGAGCGCTCCTCGCCGCGCCCGAGCTCTTCCGCCTCAAGGAGGTGAGAAGATCGGCGCTCGCGCCGCGGCTCGCCGGCGCCGCGGCGACGGCCTACAGCGCGTTCACCGACTACGAGCTCGGCGTCGTCAAGGCGCTCCCGATGAAGGCTCACCTCGCGCTCGACGCGGCGAGCGGCGTGCTGCTCGCATCGTCGCCGTGGGCGCTCGGGTACCGAAGGAACGGCGTCAGGCACTGGCTGCCGCACACGCTCGTCGGCCTCTCCGAGCTCGCCGTCGCGCTGACCTCGAAAAGCGACTCGGACGGCGACGGCGGACGCCGGATCGGAACGAAAGCGCTCGTGGCGGTCGGGATCGCCGCGCCGCTCGCGGGCGGCGTCGCGTTCTGGCGGCGGCGCTCGCGAAACGGGGACGGCGACGCGACCGCCCCCGCGACTACGAGTGCCGAAGAGCCGACCGCGCCCGCGGAATCAACGTCGACGCCCGAGCCGTCGTAAGGGAGCGTTCGGACGCCGTCAGTTCGACGAGGGCGGCCGGGACGCGGCCGTCACCGGTTCTCGCGTCCGGCCCAGCTCCTCGATCAGCTCGGCGGCGCGAGCCGTTCCCGGAACGGACTGAAGGCGCTCGGAGATCCTTCGCATAGGAATCGCGAACGCGTCGTCTGCAAGGACGCGCTCGAGAGCGTCCCGCAGGTCGTCGGGACGATGGGCGTAGGTCGGGAGACGCACGCCGAAGCCGAGCTCGTCCACCCGCTGGGCGTTGTCGTACTGGTCCCAAAACAGCGGGAGCACGACCATCGGCTTCCCGAAGAAGAAGCTCTCGGTGACCGTGTTGTTGCCCCCGTGCGTGACGACGGCGTCGGCGTTCGGGAGGATGCGCGTCTGCGGCAGGAATTCGGCGCCGACCATGTTGTCGGCCAGATCGAAGAGCTCGTGCTGAGGGCCCTTCGAGACGACGAACCTTTGCGGCGTCGCGGAGAGCTCCTCGACGAGCGTCTGCATCAGCTCGACGTCCGCCGACCCGAGGCTTCCGAGGCTGACGTAGACGAGTCGGTCGCCCGCGCCCCGAAAGCCGTCCGGCTCGCTCCAGTCCTCGTCCGTTTCGCGGACGCAGGTCTCGAGGCGGTGCCACGTCGGCGCGAGCGGCTTCGCGCGCGCGTAGTCGGTGTCGCGCGGGTAGACGTAGAGGTTCAGCCACGGCGACTCGTGGATGAACTCGAGATCGGGAAGCGGCGGCGCTCCCGCCTCGCGGACGAACTCGTCGAATTCGCGCCACATCGGCCGGTGCGTCCGCTCGTACTCGGACCGAAACTCGGCCCATCCGCTCGGATCCGCGGTCGGGTAGCCGGAGAAGAGAGGGGGGATCTTCTCGTCCTTGAGCTCGCTGGGGTTGCACGACACGATGCGAACCCACGGCTCCTCGGAGGATGCGAGCGCGGGGAACGCGACGACGTTGTCCTCGACGACGACGTCCGGCTCCAGGTCGGCGAGCACGCGGCGGAGCTCGTCGTCGACGTACTTCGAACCGTCGATCAACGCCTGCCAGGTGGGCTGGATGAACGCCTCGAGCTGCTCGATCGTCGGCCGGCGGAAGGCCGGCGCCGTCTCGCGGATGTACTCCTTCCAGAACTGGCCCGGCTCCTCCTCCTCGCCCGCCGGCGGGCCGAGGCGAACGTGGGCCTCCTCGAACCCCTTCGCGGCGAGGGTGCCGGCAAACGACTCCTCGACGATGAAAACGACGCGATGACCGCGGCGGCGAAGGACGTCTCCGATGCCGACGCAGTTGTTCGTCGGGCCGTAGGCGCCCTCGGGAAAGAACACGATCGTGAGCGGGGCCGCCGCCCCCGTCACGCGAGCCCCCGGACGGCCATCAGGCGCTCGACAGTATCAGCGCGGTCACGACCTTCGGTCGTTCCGAGTGCGGTGTCTAGCCGCATGAAGCCGGTGTCCCACCCGCGAGTGGTGGCGACGGTTTTTGCCTGTTTCGTCGACCTCGGTCGTCGGAGCGGCGCGTCATGGGAGCAAGTCGCTGCCCTACGA
>JALZFU010000179.1 GCA_030861385.1 Actinomycetota bacterium | reverse complement strand
GCCTCTCCCCGAGCATCGGCGACTGTTCCTCGCCGTAGGCGGTTAGCTCAGCCGCGAACGCGCATCCCGCGCGCGGGATCCCAGTGGAGGATCTTGCGGTAGCGCCGCAGCGGCGCCTCCGGCACGTGCCCGATCCTGACGCCGTAGCGCCAGCGGGGCGGGCAGATCGCGATGAAGCGGGCGTACCCGCCGAGACCCCCGCGGAACTTCGGAAAGCCGATCTCGACGAGACAGCCTTTCGCGGGGACCTTGCTCAGGTGGGCGACGCCTTCGGCTTGCGCGTAGCCGTGATGCATGAGCCAGTGCTCTCCCTCGAGCGTCGGCGTCGAGTCCGTATCGAGCGGCTCGTGCCCGTGGAAGAGAATGTGCCGGCGGAGGTGCAGGAACTTCAGCGCCGCGAGCTTGACCCCCGGGAACTTGGTCAGCGTGGCGAGCCTCGGGTCGGGCCAGCGCTTCGACCAGCCCGAGCGGACCATCACGACGCTGCCCCTCGGGATGCGTCCGTGATGCCTCTCCCACCGCCGGATGTCGGACACGCGAAGGTGGTAGTTGAAGTTGCGCCGAACCTGCCTCACGATCGAGATCACGACCAGAGGGCGGACGGCGAAGGTCGGCGGAAGCTCGTCGATCGCCGCGTATTCGGGCGCCCAGTGCGCCGGCGGGTCGAGCTGCGTTCCGAGCTGATCGGTTCGGAGGATGTAGCTCGTTGCTTCGAACCCGTTCTTCTCGTACGTGTACGGCACACCGGTCTTCGGATCGACCGTCCGCATGAACGTCGGCTGTCCGAACCCGGCCCAGACCGGGATGTGCGGGGTGATCTTGTGCGTCAGGTCGACGTAGCGCGCCGGGCGGAGGGACTGGAAGTACGTCCGCCAAAGCGCCGGGGTCCTCGCCGCCGCGGCGCCTGCCGTCGTCGCCGCGATCACGAGCCCGAGAGCGATCGCGAGCGAAAGACGCGCGACGCGGTTCGAAAGATGGATCATGGTGGCTCCTCCAGGGTCGATGAGCGTCGTGGTGCGCGCGCCGGTGGAGACACGCCGACTCACTTTCGGTTCCACAACCGCGCGTTCGTCGCCGCTTCCCCGTTTTCGGCCAGGTCGGCGGACACCGTGGAAGGCGTGCGCGCCTGATGACGTCGGCGAGGAAGAGGGTCGGGGCGGCAACTCGACGGCGCCGCAGAGCACGCGACCGGCACGTGCGGGACGATATCGCGGTACGCCCCTCGGAGTCACGGCGAACGCGCGCCCGCCCGCATATCGTCTCCGCCGTGCAGGACCGCCCCGGGCGGCTCCGACGGCTTCCCGAGCAGTACTTCGCTCGGCTCCTCGGCCGCGTGGCCGCCGCCGCGGCGCGCGAAGGCGAGCCGGTCGTCGATCTCGGCCGCGGAAACCCCGACGTGCCGCCCCCTTCGCACGTCGTCGAGCGGCTCGTCGACGTCGCCCGCGAGCCGACTGCCGTCGTTCACGGGTACCCACCGTTTCTCGGTCTCCCCGCGGTCAAGGAGGCGATCGCCGCTCGCTATCGCGACGTCTACGGCGTCGCGCTCGATCCCGACGCCGAGGTCGCCGTCGTACCCGGGTCGAAGACCGCGCTCGTCGAGGTGGCGCTCTGCCTGGCCGACCGCGGGGACTCGATCCTCCTCCCCGATCCCGGGTATCCCGACTACCGCTCCGCGGTCGCGCTCGCCGGCGCGCTCGAGATCCCGCTCCCGCTGGATTCGTCCGCCGGATGGGCGCCCGACTTCGACGCCGCGCCGCACACCGCGGCGGCCGTCTACCTGAACTACCCGTCGAATCCGTGCGCCGCGGCGGCTCCCGAAGGCGTCTTCGAGGCGGCGGTGGCGTACGCGAGGGAGACCGGCGCGGCGATCGTTCACGACTTCGCGTATGGGGATCTCGTCTTCGACGGGCGCGAGCCGCGAAGCTTCCTCGCCGTTCCCGGCGCGAAGGAGGTCGGCGTCGAGCTCTTTTCCATGTCGAAGAGCTACGGGATGGCGGGCTGGCGCCTCGGGTTCGTGCTCGGAAGCGCGGAGATCGTCGCCCGCCTGAACCTGCTCCAGGACCACGTCCGCGCGGGGATCTTCACGGCGATCCAGGAGGCAGGGATCGCCGCGCTCACCGGGCCCCAGGGGACGGTCGCGGAGCGGCGCGCGCTCTACGAGGAGCGGCGCGGTCGGGTCGTCGCCACCCTGCGGGAGACGAGCGTGCGGGAGGTGAGCTGCGAGGGGACGTTCTTCCTCTGGCTCCGGCTTCCCGACGCCGTCACCTCGCACTCGCTACTCGTCGAGCACCGGGTAGCGCTCGCGCCGGGCGAAGGGTTCGGGGCGAGCGGGGCCGGGTGGGCTCGGATCTCGCTCGCGACGCCGGACGAGCGGCTCGACCGCGGCCTCGAGCGGCTCGCCGGCGCGCTGACCGCGCGCGGCTCATAAGCGTCAACATTCACCGCCGTGGGGAACTGGGACGACCTCGGGCCGGCGCGCCGCTACCACGAGGTGACGAAGCACTCCTTCGTCTCGGTCAGGACGGAAGGCCGCCGCCTCGACTGGGAGAACCGTCCGAATCCGTTCAAGGAGTACCTCGAGCTGGCGCCGGAGCCGCTCCCCGCGGACCTCGAGGCGCTCCTTCGCCTCGGGGCCGGCGTGATCCGAACGCGGACGCTTCCCGGCGGGGAGGTCTACCACTTCCGTACGTACGCGAGCGCAGGCGCGCTCTATCCCGTCGAGCTCTACGTCGTCTCGGCGGAGGGCGTCTTCCACTTCCATCCGGGCGAGCTCGCGCTTCGACGCCTGCGCGACGGCGACTTCCGGGCGCTCCTCGGCGAGCCGGATGCGCGCGCCGTCCTCCTTTTGAGCGGGATCCTCTGGCGCACGGCCTGGAAGTACGGCGCCCGCGGCTACCGACACCTCTTCTGGGACGCGGGGACGATGCTCGCAAACCTCCTCGCGCTTGGCGCCCCGCTCGAGCCGCGGCTGCGGACGGGCTTCATCGACGACGACGCGAACCGCCTCGTCGGCGTCGACGGGCGGCGGGAGGCGGCGCTCGCGCTTCTCGCGCTCGGTCGCGCGGAAGCCGGCCCCCCGACGGAGGCTCCGGGGCCGCTCGCTCTCGACGTCGCTCCCCTCTCTCGCCGCGAGGAGAGCTACCCCGAGGCAGAGGAGCTCCACGCGGCGTCGGCACTCGCGTCCGCAGACCAGATCGGGCGCTGGAATCGCGAGCCGGCGAACGTCGCCGCGGTCAAGCTCACGGACGACGAGCCGCTCGAGGAGGTGATCCGTCGGCGCCGTTCCGCGCGACACTTCACGACGGAAGCGATCCCCTCGTCGCGCCTCGCCGCGATCCTCGCCGCGGGAACCGGCCCCATCCCGGCCGACGTCTCTGCCGTCACCGAGGCGCACCTGATCGCGAATGCGGTGGAAGGACTCGACGCGGGGGCGTACCGCTTTCGCCCGCCCGACCGATTCGAGGTCGCACGCCGCGGCTCCTTCCGGGAGTGGGCGGGCTACCTGGCGCTCGAGCAGGAGCACGCCGCGCGGGCGGCCGCGACGCACTTCTTTCTCTCGGACCTCGAGGCCGTCCTCCACGAGCGCGGCAACCGCGGCTACCGCGCGGCCCAGCTCGAGGCGGGGATCCGTGCCGGCCGCCTCTACCTCGGCGCCTACGCACGGCGGCTCGGTGCGACGGGGCTCACGTTCTACGACGACGACGTGGCGCGCTTCTTCACGGGTGAGACCGAGAAGCAGCCCATGCTCTGCGTCGCGCTCGGGCCCGACGCCCGCGCCTCGGGCGGGTAGCCGGTCGACGGCGTACGACACGAGGACCGTCAGAGGGCCCGACGGGTGAGCGGCCCCGCGATCGCGTCGGCGACCAGGCCGACTCGGCGCTGGAAACGGCGGAGCGCGCGGCTCGTCTCCGCGCCGAAGTATCCGTCGATGATCCCCGTCGACGCACGGCGGCGGGTCAGGAGAAACTGGAGGACGGAGACGTCCCAGCCGGCCATCCCGCGCCGGAGCGTGCGTCGGCCGTAGAGGGGACGGCCGAGGCGGCCCATCGCTCGCCGCGTCGCCGGCCCCGGGATCCCGTCCACGACGAGCCCGTGGCGGCGCTGCAGCTCCCGAACCGCGCGAGCTGTCATCGGCCCGGCGATCGCATCGATCGGGCCGCAGTAGTACCCCCAGGCCCGGAGCGCGACTTGGAGACCCGCCGTCTGCGGGTTGATCTTCGCCCCCGCCGGCGCGGCGAGGACGAGGGTGGCAAGAGACGCGGCCGCAGCGAGCCGTCCCGCGCGCATGGCCCGGATCCCTTAGCCGCGGCCGCTCGAACTCCTTCCGGGGGCCGGGCGACCCGATCCTCGGCCTTACTTGAAGCGGTAGACGATTCGCCCGCGCGAGAGGTCATAGGGGGAGAGCTCGAGCTTCACTCGGTCTCCCGGAAAGATCTTGATGCGGTACCGGCGCATCTTGCCGGCCGTGTAGCCGAGCGCCTCGTGCCCGTTGTCGAGCTTCACCTTGAACATCCCATTCGGGAACGCCTCGGCGATCTCGCCCTCCATCTCCAGCTTCTCTTCCTTGGTGGCTATCCGATCACCTCCCTTCCTCGTATAAGGATAAAGGCCGGTATGGCCGGCTACGCGATCCTCAACCTGAAGGACGTCGACGACTCGGCGCCGAAGTTCGGGCTCTCGCCGGCGCTCGAGGCGCGCTTCCCCAGGGATGCGCTCGGATTCGAGCAGATCGGGCTCTCGCACCAGCGGCTCGCGCCGAACGCGCGGCAGCCGTTCGGCCATCGCCACCGCGAGCAGGAGGAGGTCTACGTCGTCGTCGACGGGAGCGGTCGCGTGAACCTGGACGGGGAGGTCCACGAGCTCCGCGTATGGGACGCGGTTCGCGTTGCCCCGGAGACGGCACGCTGCTTCGAGGCGGGGTCGGACGGACTCGCCTACCTCGCCTTCGGGACGTCGACGGGCGGGTTCGCCGACGTGGAGTCTCTGCCCGGCTGGTGGAGATAGGCGCGCTCTCACGGCCGCCATGGCGGGTCGTGCGAGGCCCGTACCGGGTCGTCTTCGCGCTCGACCGGGCGCCGTCGAGGGAGGGGATCAACGCGGCGGCAAGTGGGCTCGCGCGCGGGGGTGGAGCGGGTCGAGCCGCGCGCGTGGGCGCGCGGGTGCTCGCCGAAGGCACTTCTAGAATCGAGTCCCCGTGCCGGACGCGCCCTTCGTCCATCTCCACGTCCACTCCGAGTTTTCGATCCTCGACGGCGCCTGCCGGATCCCTGACCTCACCGCCCGCGCGGCCGAGCTCGAGATGCCCGCCGTCGCGCTCACGGATCACGGCTCGCTCGCGGGTGCCGTCCAGCTCTACAGAGAGGCGACGAAGCAGGGAGTGAAGCCGATCGTCGGCTGCGAGGTGTACCTCGCGGACGACCGGCGGGCGCAGCGGAAGGGCTTCGCGCACCTGACCCTCCTCGCCGAGTCGAACGAGGGGTACGCGAACCTGATCCGGCTCGTCTCGACCGGCTACCTCGAGGGCTACTACTACAAGCCGCGCGTCGACTGGGAGGTCCTCTCGCGCCACGTGAAGGGACTCGTCGCGCTCTCCGGCTGCCTCTCGGGGCGTGTCGCCAAGGCGCTCGAGAACGGGAACCGCGCCGAGGCGGAGGCCGAGGTGTCGCAGCTTCGCGACGTCTTCGGCCCGGATTCGATCTACCTCGAGATTCAGAACGCGGGGCTCGAGGTACAGGGGGCGATCAACTGCGAGCTCGCCGACATCTCGGCGAAGACGGGGATCCCGCTCGTCGCGACGGGGGACGTACACTACCTCCGGCACGAGGACGCCCGCGCCCACGAGGCGCTCCTCTGCATCCAGTCGGGCGACACGCTCGCGAACCCGAGCCACTGGCGCTTCGACACCGACCAGTACTACCTCAAGGCGCCGGCCGAGATGGGGCAGGACTTCGTCGACTACCCGGAGGCCGTCCGCCGCACGCTCGAGGTCGCCGAGCGCTGCAACGTGACGATGGAGCTCGGGCGGATCCTCCTCCCGCGGTTCCCGACGCCCGGGGGTCGCGACGCCTTCGACTACCTGGTCGAGCTCTGCGAGAAGGGGCTTTCGCGCCGCTACGAGCGCGTGACGCCCGAGCTCCAGGAGCGGCTGCGTTTCGAGCTTCGGACGATCAAGGAGATGGGCTTCGCCGACTACTTCCTGATCGTCTGGGACTTCATCCAGTTCGCGAAGCGAAACGGGATCGGCGTCGGCCCGGGGCGGGGCTCGGCGGCCGGCTCGCTCGTCTCCTACTGCCTCGAGATCACCGACATCGACCCGATCCGCTACGACCTCCTCTTCGAGCGCTTCCTGAATCCCGGCCGGAAGTCGATGCCGGACATCGACATCGACTTCTCGGTTCACGGCCGCGATCGCGTCATCAACTACGTCGCCGAGAAGTACGGGCGCGACCGGGTCGCGCAGATCATCACGTTCGGGACGATGATGGCGCGGGCCGCCGTTCGCGACGCGGGGCGGGTCCTCGACATCCCGTACGGGACGGTCGACAGGGTGGCCAAGCTGATCCCGGAGGGCCCCAAGGTCTACCTCGACGACTGCCTGAAGAAGGGTGGCGAGCTCGCGGCCGCGTACGAGCACGACGAGGTCGTCCGCGAGATCGTCGACTTGGCGAAGCCGCTCGAGGGTCTCGTCCGGCAGGACTCGATCCACGCCGCCGGCGTCGTGATCGGCGACCGGCCGCTCGTCGACTACGTCCCGCTTCAGCAGAAGGGCGCCGACCAGGAAGTGGTGACGCAGTTTCCGATGGGCGACGTCGAGGCGCTCGGGCTCCTCAAGATGGACTTCCTCGGCCTGCGGAACCTGGACGTGATCGACGAGGCGCTCGCGCTGATCGGCGGGCTCGACATCCGCCAGGTGCCGCTCGACGACCCGGCGACGTACGAGATGCTCGCCCGCGGCGAATCGACCGGCGTCTTCCAGTTCGAGTCGTCGGGGATGCGCGAGGCCCTTCGCCTCGTGAAGCCGACGGAGTTCGAGGATCTGATCGCGCTCGTCGCGCTCTATCGGCCGGGCCCCATGGCGTACATCCCGGTCTACGCGCGGCGCAAGCACGGGCAGGAGCGCGTCACCTTCCCCGATCCGCGCCTCGAGCCCATCCTGGGCCCGAGCTTCGGGATCATCCTGTACCAGGAGCTCGCGATGGAGATCGCCAAGCAGCTCGCGGGTTTCTCACCCGCCGAGGCGGACGACCTCCGAAGGCGATCGGCAAGAAGATCCACTCGCTCATGGCCTCCCTGAAGGAGAAGTTCCTCGAGGGGTGCGCGCGAAACGGCGTCACGCCGGCGGTCGCGACTCAGCTTTGGAAGGACATCGAGTCCGCGCAGGACTACTCGTTCAACAAGTCGCACGCCGCCTGCTACGCGCTCATCGCCTACCGGACGGCGTACCTGAAGGCGAACTACCCGGCCGAGTACATGGCCGCGCTCATCTCTTCCGTCATGAACACGAAGGACAAGGTTCCGTTCTACGTCGCCGCGTGCGACGAGATGGGAATCGCCGTTCTCCCCCCCGACGTGAACGAGTCCGCCGTCGACTTCGCCGTCGTCGAGGGGAAGATCCGGTTCGGCCTGAACGCGGTGAAGAACGTGGGCGAGTCGGCGGCGCGGGCGATCGTCGCGGCGCGCGAGAAGGCGGGCGCGTTCACCTCGATCTGGGACTTCGCCGAGCGCGTTGATCCGCAGCTCGTGAACAGACGCGCGCTCGAGGCGCTCGTGAAGTGTGGCGCGCTCGCGTCGACGGGCGCCTCCCGGAAGGCGCTCCTCGAGCACGACGGCGAGCTCCTCGATCGCGTGCTCGCGTGGGGCGCGACGCACCATGCCGACCGGCTCTCCGGCCAGGGCTCGATCTTCGACCTCGGCGGGGAGGAGGACGCGCGGCCGCGGCACCACCCGCCCGTTCCGTCGGGCGAGTACGAGAAGCGGACGCTGCTCGCGCTCGAGAAGGAGTCGCTCGGCCTCTACGTCTCGGAGCATCCGCTGGACAGCGTGAAAGGGGCGCTCAGGCGGAAGGTCGACTGCGACGTCGCCGCGCTCGAGCGACGACGGGACGGCGAGGTCGTCACGGTCGGCGGGATCGTCGGCGCCCTCAAGGCGCTGACGACGAAGAAGGGCGAGCCGATGGTCTTCCTCCGCCTGGACGACCTCTCCGGCTCGGTCGAGACGGTCGTCTTCAACTCGGTCTACTCGGCCTCTCGTGAAATGCTCGAGACCGACCGCGTCCTCGTCGTGAAGGGTCGCGTCGACCACAAGCAGGAGGGGGAGACGAAGCTCGTCGCGATCGAGGTCGTCCCCTTCGAGGCGAGTGCGGAGCGCTCCCAGGTGCGTCTCCGCGTCGACGCCCGCCGCGCGCAGGCCGGCCTCATCCGCGAGCTCGCAGACGTCATCCGCGGCTACCCCGGCGACTCGTCCGTCGTGGTCGCGCTGGAGACGTCGGCGGGACCCCGAACGTACGAGTTCGGCCCCGGCTACCGCGTCCGGCCGGCGCCGGACTTCTACGCCGAGGTGAAGGCGCTCCTCGGCGAGGCCGCGATCGCCTGACGAAGACGGTTTCGCCCGCGCGGCCTACAGTTCGGCCGTGGCCGCGCGCTACCGGCTGACGCCTCCGCGGCGGTTCCTGAACGCGGCCCTCCGGCTCGCCCTCCCGCTCGGCGTCGGACCGTCGAACACGTACCTCCTCACCGTGCCCGGACGCCGCACCGGCCGCCGCTACACGACGCCGGTGACGCTCGTGGACGCAGGCGGCGAACGCTGGCTCGTCGCGCCCTACGGGGAGCGGTCCTGGGTGAAGAACGCCCGCGCCGCCGGCTCCGTCGAGCTCCGGCGCGGTCGCTCGCGCGAGCGTTTCGAGGTCGCCGAACTCGCGCCCGAAGAGCGCGCCCGGATCCTCCGCGCCTACGTCGAGTGCGTCCCGCTCGTGGAGAAGTTCTTCGACGCGAAGCGCGGCGCCCCGGTCGAGGCGTTCGCGGCCGAGGCCGCGCGCCACCCGGTCTTCCGCCTCGGCGCCGAGCGGCGCTAGCCGAGGCCGGCGCTACGCCTCGGGACCCTGCTCGCGACGCTCGAGCTGCTCGAGGATCCAGCCCGCATACCAGCTCGGCCAGTCCTCGTCGCGACGCCCTAGTCCGCGCTCGTACTCGGCGTGCGCCTGCTCCGCCTCGCGGAGGAGTCTCGCGAGCTCCGCCTTCGTCAGCTGCCCCGCGGCCGCCATCGCCACAGTCTAGGGCCTCGGCTCCCGTCGCCTCCTTTATTCGGAGACGATGCCTTTCGAACGAAGCTCGGCGAGCGCCTGCTCGCTCTTGGCGAGCCCGTCGAGCCCCATTCCCCTCAGGACCTCGGGCGCCTTCGTGAACTGGATCTCGCCGTACTGGACGACCTGAACGCGGTTTCCCCAGGGGTCGCGGAAGTCGAGGCCGCGCCCGGGGAGGATCTCGGCGCCGGCCGCCTCGAGCGCGGCCCGAGCCGCCTCCCGATCGTCGACGACGAGTCCGAGGTGTCGATGCTCGTCCGGCGACTGCGTCCGGCCTTCTGAGAGCGCGATGAACTGATCGCCCATGTCGACGAACGCCATGCGGGGACCGCGCCCGCGGAGCTCGAACTCGAAGACGCGGCCGTACCACGCGAGCGCCTCGCCGACGTCCGCGACCTCGAGAGCGACATGGTTCATCCCGACGAGCCGGGAGCGACGAGCCACGGCGCTATCTTCGCGGACGAGCGCCCACTCCGGGTGGAGCAAGAGTGCGACGCGCAAGCGAGGCCGCTCGCCCCGTTCGTGCGGGCGCGCGGCTCGACGGACCCCCTACTGCCCGGCGGAACCTTCGGCCCCCCGTGCGTGTAGAAGCAGGAGCGTGGAGGGCCGTCCACGAGAGGAAAGGGACCTCGTTGAGCGGGCGAGGCAGGGCGACGTCGGAGCCTACGAGGAGCTCATGCAGCTACACCAGGGAATCGCGTTTCGAACGGCGTACCTGATCGCTGGCAACCGGTCGGATGCCGAGGAGGCCGCACAGGACGGGTTCGTGAAGGCCTATCGCGCCCTTGGCCGCTTCCGGCGGGGAGCTCCGTTCCGACCGTGGCTCCTTCAGATCGTCGCCAACGAGGCGCGCAACCGGCGTCGGTCGGCGGCGAGGCGCGCGGCCCTCACGCTGCGCGCCGCGGCCGAAGAGACCTCGGGGGACGCGGCCCCGTCCCCCGAGGCGTCGGTGATCGCCTCGGAGCGGCGCCGCGAGCTCCTGGACGCGCTCGAGACCTTGCGCGAGGAAGAGCGGCTCGTCGTCGCGTTCCGCTTCTTCCTCGACCTCTCGGAAGAGGAGACGGCGGTCGCGCTCGGGATCCGGCGCGGAACGGTGAAGTCGCGCCAGTCGCGCGCGCTCGCACGGCTTCGCGAGGCGATGGAGGAGCCGCATGGCTGAGCTCGAGCGCGACCTCCGCGAGCTAGGCGCGGCCCTCGCG
>JALZFU010000159.1 GCA_030861385.1 Actinomycetota bacterium | reverse complement strand
CGGGCCCGTGACCGCCAGGGCGGCGGCGGACGCCGGGCTGGAGGTGGCCGAGGTCGCGAGCCCCCATACAATCGAGGGACTCGTCGCGGCCGTCGAGCGCGCGCTCGGGCCGCTCGACTGCGTCGTGAACAACGTCGGCGTCGCGTACCAACGCTCCTTCGAGGACCTCTCGGACGCCGACTGGGAGGAGCTCTGGCAGGTGAACGTCATGAGCTACGTCCGCACGATCCGCGCCGCCGTCCCGGGCATGCGCGAGCGGGGCTTCGGCCGGATCGTCAACGTAAGCTCGACCGCCGGGAAGCGGCCGTCGACCGGGATGCCCGACTACAGCGTGACGAAGGCAGCGATCCTCTCGCTCTCACGCCTCGTCGCCGACCTCTACGCGGCCGACGGGATCCTCTGCAACGCGGTGACGCCCGGTCCGACGGCGTCGCCCGCGTGGCTTGCTCCCGGCGGGCTCGCAGACCAGGCGGCGGCTCGCGGTGGGAAGAGTCGAGACGACGTGCTGTCGTCGGTTGGGAAGGGACGGCCGCTCGGGCGGATGGCGAAGCCGGAGGAGATCGCGGCCGTGATCGTCTTCCTGTGCTCGGACCGCGCCAGCTACGTGACGGGAGCCGCGTGGAGCGCGGACGGCGGCAGCGTTCCGATCATCGTCTAGCGCGCATGGTCCCGCACGGTGCGCGATCGTCGAGTCGGCCGGGCGGCTGAGTACCCTGGGACAGTGGAGAAGATCGCCCGTCGCGTAGCGGACGAGTTCGAGGCGATCACGCGCGAGCGTGAGAGCTTCTCGCTTTCACCGCTCGCCGTCCGATCGTACGAGACGGCCGGTCGCGCTCACCGGGAGCAGAATTGCGAGCTTCGGACGCCGTTCCAGCGCGACCGAGACCGGATCGTCCACTCGAAGGCCTTCCGCCGGCTGAAAGGAAAGACCCAGGTCTTCGTTCACCCTCGCGGCGACCACTACCGGACGCGTCTCACGCACACGCTCGAGACCGCCGGCATCTCGCGGACCGTCGCGCGGGCGCTCCGGATGAACGAGGATCTCGTCGAAGCGATCGCCCTCGGTCACGATCTCGGGCACGCCCCGTTCGGGCACACCGGCGAGGAGGCGCTCGACGAGGCGCTCCGCGCGCGGTTCGGACGGGGGTTCCGACACAACGAGCATTCCGTTCGCGTCGTCGACGTCCTCGAGCGAGACGGCCGGGGGCTCAACCCGACCGCCGAGGTGCGCGACGGGATCCGCCATCACTCCGGGCCGGGCGAGCCGGCGACGCTCGAAGGGAAGATCGTCCGCGTCGTCGACCGCGTCGCGTACATCAACCACGACATCGACGACGCGGTGCGCGCGGGCGTTCTCACCCCCGCGGAGCTCCCCGCCGAGGAGATCGAGATTCTCGGCCCGACAGGCTCGCGACGCGTCGACACGCTCGTCCACGACCTCGTCGAGCACTCGGCGGAGGCGGCCGACATCACGCAGGGCGAAGAGGTGGGTCGGGCGATGTCGAACCTGCGCGCGTTCATGTTCGAACGGGTCTACCTGGCCGGCGCGGCAGCCGAGCAGCGGGAGAGGGCGTGGTCGACCGTCCGCTCGATCTTCGACCATCTCGTCGAGCATCCCGAGCTTCTCCCAGCCGACCGGCCCGGCGACGTCGCGCAACGCGTCGCCGACTACGTGGCCGGAATGACCGACCGCTTCGCGCTCGACTTCCTCCAGCGAATGTCGTGGCGCTGATCAGGAACAAGGATCGGATCGTCGCGGCGGCCGACATGGTCGAGATCGTGTCGGCGCGGACACCGCTTCGCCGGAGCGGCGCCCGCTGGTGGGGGCGCTGTCCCTTCCACGAGGAACGCACGCCGAGCTTCTCGGTGAACGCGACCGACAAGCTCTTCTACTGCTTCGGATGCGGCAAGGGCGGCGACGTGATCGCCTTCGTCGAGGAGAGCGAGGCATTGGGTTTCGCCGAAGCAGTCGAATGGCTCGCCGCCCGCTCCGGAGTCGACGTGGAGTACGAGGAGGCGTCGCCGCGACTCGACGAGGGGCGGAGGCGTCGCGAGCGTCTCCTCGCGCTCCTCGACGCCGCAGCCGG